>JAZSES010000057.1:0-3201 GCA_045531805.1 Candidatus Limenecus sp.
AGTATACTCTTCTCCGGATGAAATAATTGATGGAGCATCTATTTTCATAGGTATATATTTTGCAGTACCAAATCTCATTGAAGTTTTTTCACTGATAATAAAATCAGATGTAATTAACCATTCATTTGAAAATCTTTTTAAGTAATATACAGACATAGACTCAGAGTCAATAAAGCCATTTCCAACAATATTCTCAGTGGTTGCATTGGTTAAACCTGATAAACGTTCTGTAACTACAACTCTAGCATTATCTATATCTACATCAACAGACAAAACAGTTAATGAATATTTCACACTAGGAAACTCTTTCCAAGCATCTGTTGCAAGCTCTTTTAATCTATTTTTGTCATATCCATCGTTATTTTTAAACTCATCACTGTATAAATTTAAAAATTTATTGATATCTTGTGAATTTGTGTACTTCTGATAGTTATCAAAAAGTCTCCTTATTTGTATTTCAGGAGGTAATTCAGAACGTTTGTGGAAACCAATACCAGTCAAATTAAGTTGCTTTTCAGTATTGCGTGCTAAAACCACAGAATCTTTCTGTCCCAAAATAAAAAATAAAGCAAAAATAAAAAATATATTAAAAATTCTTTTCATAAAACTACTCTATTATAATTACTATTAAACTATTATAACAAAAAGTTATATTATCAAAAATGAATTAATTAACGTATTTATTGTATAATAATCGAGAGGTATATATGTTATTAACTCTTGATATTGGCAATACATCAACTACAATAGGGCTTTTTGACGGAGACAATCTTATTGATACTTGGTCAATTGCATCAGAAAAACACCGTTCAGAGGATGAAATAGGTGTAATCTTGTTGAGCTTATTGAAGTTTCACAATTATGATGAGTTTATAGATTCTGCTTGTCTGTGTAGTGTTGTTGTCAGCTTAACTGAACGCTACAAAAACGCTTTAAAGCGGTATTTGGGTATATCTCCATTTGTTGTATCTAATAAAACAACAAATCTCTTAAAATATAATGTTGACAATCCTGAAGAAGTTGGCGCAGATAGAATTGTTAATGCTTTTGCGGCCTTTAGCCTTTATAAGCAAGATAGCATAGTTGTTGATTTAGGTACTGCAACATCATTTGATATTGTCAAAAGTAATGGTGAGTTCATTGGCGGTATAATTTGTGCAGGCATGAAAATACAAGCAGAGAGCTTGAAAAACTTTACATCAAAATTACCGCTTATAAAAATTGAAGCGCCCAACAATGCAATTGGTAAAAATACTATCGATGCTATGTTGTCTGGAATTGTTAGAGGACATGCTTGCATGATAGATGGCTTGATAGCTGAATGTGAAAAAGAGTTGGGTAAAAAAGCATTATTGATTGCAACAGGTGGTTATTCTGAAATTGTTTCTCAGTATATGTGTAGAGATTTTGATTATATAAATCCCTACATAACTCTAGAAGGTTTAAAGTTAATTTATGATTCTCATGTAAAATCAGATGCTGATTTAAAATAAATACGTCATTAGACCGAGTAAACTATTACAAATATAGTTTAAAATATAAATGTGTTTATTAATAGGGGTTGGGGTTATGTGCGGTAATACTTTAAAAGTTTGCTATGATGAACCTGATTTCTCATCTAGTGCAAAAATTTTACAACTAAAAGAATCTTATAAACCACAAACAAATGGTGAGATATCTCATTCAATCATGCAAAACTGGACAAAACAAGCAATAGAATGCTACGAAATTAAATCAGACTGTTCTAGTTGCTCCTTAAACGCAGGCAATTATTCTTTTGAATGTCAGATGCCCAAAATTATTAAAGCTCTTTTAAAAGCCTATGGACCACCTCTAAATAATGAAGAATTTTTTTAAAATTTTTCAATAACAAACTTAGTTGCTTCATCTATAGTTTCTGGCGAAGTTAGTGTTTTGTCGAGGTTTAAACTATTTTGGGCCTTAGTTTTTCTTGATGAACACCTTCTAACGACAGAGAGGACAAGAAACAGCCCAACGCCAGAAATAGCGACAAGTCCCATAGCTTTACCGAACTTCTTCAAAACTTTTTTTAATTCTGCTTTTTTTGAGGCATGGGGCCTAGGTTGAAAAAAATAATCATCAATATTTGAGTAACAGCACGGCGTTGATATACTCAATGCCAATGCTGTTGCTATAATAACTTTATTAATTCTTATACTTAACTTCACTTTGTATAACCTTTAATTTATTCTTTATCCGCAGCTTTTTTACGAGTTCTTGCAGCTTTTCTAGTTTTTGAAGGTTTTTTAGAAGATTTTTCTTCTGCAGCTGGTTCAACCTCGATATTTTCGACGGGTTTTGTATCAACAGAAACATCTTGTGATAGTTCTATGTCTTTTTTTACTTCTTCATTACTTTTTTCTGTATTTTTAGATTTCCTTGGCGCACGTTTTCTAGTAGCTTTTGCAGGTTTCTCTATAACCTCTGGCTGCTCACTAGGAATTGGTGTTACTTCAATGTTGTTAGATTTATCCAATTCTGGCTCAAGTGATTGCTCAACAACTTGTTGAGGTATTACTTCTATATCAACTTCAAGATTTTCCTGTTGTGACTCATTTTGTCTGTAGTCGTCGCGTCTATTATTACGTCTGTTTTTGTTAAAGCGCTTGTTTCTATTATCTCTTCTATTTTGTTGTTCAGTTTCGATTTGTTGTGATACTTCATCAACAACAGGAACTTCTTCAACTTTATGTTGACGTCTATCATATTCATTCTTAGGCTGAGCATTATTGCCATTTACATTTTGGTGATTAAACACCTTGTTGTTATGTTTGTCATGGTGTTTATTTTTACTATTGTTAGGTAATTTTAATTTTGCAGCTTTAGAGCGCTGTTCACCTTCACTTAATGAAGAAGCAAAACCAAAATCATCAATTTGCACACCTGTACCTTGGCAATGTGGGCATTTCTTAGTAAATATCTCTGCCAAACTTTGACCTTGTCTATGTCTTGTCATTTCGACCAAACCTAAATCAGATAACTGACCAACTTGAGGTTTAGCTTTATCAGATTCAACTGCAAGTTCAAGTTCTTCAAGAATAGCAATTTTATCTGCACGACTAAGCATGTCAATGAAATCAATAATAATCATACCGCCAATGTTGCGTAGTTTAAGTTGTCTAGCAATTTCAGTTACGGCTTCTTTGTTAGTTTTTAATATAGTTTCATCTTGAGTTGCAG
>JAZSES010000220.1:0-11127 GCA_045531805.1 Candidatus Limenecus sp.
ATCGCTTTAGCTCTGCGGCTAAAGAAGGCAAACAGCGCTTACTAAAAGAGCTTGTATATTCTTTGTACGAAAATTTCTCAGCACAAGACTGAGTAAATTTTCTTCAAACAATTACAAGCGCTAGTCAAAGTTACATCAGGGCTTCGCCCCGAACCCCGTTATTACCAATGTAATACATTTATTTTTACATAATAACTATTATCACTAATCCACATCAATCGGTGCACGGTTGATTGCATCAATTGCAGCTCTAGCATTTTGCACCAACTCATCAGACACATTCGGAACAACTGTTAACTGACGAAGTACATCAATAGTACGCTTGAAACAACGCACAACATCCCCCTCACCAGTAGGGATTTGACTCATAAGGTCTTCCCATTCACCACCATTTACCCAATACTCAATCAACGGTGAATAATAAGAATTTATATACATCTCAGTTTCAATATTAAAATCTCTTTGAACAATTGCCACACGGCGTTTTATATCCTTGATTTTATTCAAAGCCTTTCTTGAGCCCTTACTTATTGGCAACTCTGGATAAACATCAGCTCTAAGGTCTTCTGTTGTAAGCGCACAAACTACAGAAGCCAACTCATCAACACTAAGTGTATCTAATATTCCACTGAATATAATTTCAGACAAGAATAATTCATTTTCTGCCCTAATCGCAGCTGTTGTCATACCTTTTTCATTTGGATAATCATTTTCAAGATAACCCATTTTATTTAGAACTCCAACATGGTTTAAGAAAATACGCCAATAAATATCTTTTTCATATTCAATAGTTTTTTCAAGCTTTTTGGCTCTTTTTTCAAACCTATCCAAAAGCTCTGTTTCTTTTATATGCTTTTTGTACAACTTGCAAGTATCACAAGGATAAGCATGAACTTTGTGCAAAAGTTCTTTTGTTTGTTTTTCAAAATCCAAACAATACTCAACATTTTCTTTGTTTTTCTTATTCATTTGCTTACGCAAAATCTTTGCAGTCTTGCGTTGCTCAACATAAATATTTTTAAGTTTGTTATATTCAAACATGTCTTTTGTCGAATATTTGTAAGGGCATTCAAAACCTTTAAAATCAGCGATGACTTTGTTTAATTCTTCCTGTTGCTTCATCAAAGGAGTAAGCCTCGTTGTAGAAGAATAATAACCAAAACTTTTCAATATAAGTTCCTTTGCTTCATCAATACTAAATCTTTGAAGCAAATTTAAAACCATTGAATAGGTAGGAGAAAAACGGCTTTCCAACGGATTTGCATCACTTCTCACCAAATCCGCAACTTCTTCTGGCGACTGAAATGCAGTACCCACAATAGTTACATAACCTATCTCATCCATTCCACGACGACCTGCACGCCCTGACATTTGCAAAAACTCACTAGGTGTAAGCATTCTATGCCCAGAATCAGTACGTTTTGAAACAGCACTAATTACAGTAGAACGAGCTGGCATATTTATACCAGCAGCAAGCGTTTCTGTAGCAAAAACAACTTTTATCAACCCCTTTTGGAATAATCTTTCAACAAGTACTTTCCACCCAGGCAACAAACCTGCATGATGTGACGCAACGCCACAAAGGATATACTCAAGATGCTTGTTGTTGTACAAATATGGATTTTCTGCAATATATTCATCAACAATTCTTTTAATCTCTTTTTGTTCATCAGGTGTCGTTAAACACAATCCTGCACATTTTTCCATTTGCTCATCACACTTCTTGCGAGAAAAAGTAAAATATATTGCAGGCAACATATTCTTTTTATGTAAAACCGAAACAACATCTTTTGCAACTTGTCGCTGAGGCATTTTACGATTTCTTGAGGTAAAATATTTTGCTTTCGATTCTGGTTTAATTCTTTTATTTAAGCGACCATCCGGTGTCAACAACGGCAAAATATCATTTGGTTTTGAAGAGTCGTAATAATAATGCCTTAATGGAACTGGTCGAAAATCTGTATAAACAAGTTCTGTACGAGAATGTACTGTATTAATCCAATCAGTAAGTTGTTGAGAATTTGCAACCGTAGCCGACAAAGCAATTATCTGAACATTTGTAGGGCAATAAATTATACTTTCCTCCCAAACAGTACCTCGTTGTTCATCATTCATGTAGTGAACTTCATCCAAAACAACATATCTAACTTCTTTTAAATTGTCTGACACAGAACCAAAATTTGTACCATAAAGCATGTTACGAAAGACCTCTGTAGTCATGACAACAATTTGCGCACCCCTATTTATAGAAGTATCACCAGTCAAAAGACCAACTCTATCTTCACCATACTTTTGAGAGAAATCACTAAACTTTTGATTAGACAGTGCTTTTAGCGGTGTTGTATAAAAAATTCTTGTCCCCTCTGCAAGGGCTTTGTGAATTGCCATTTGAGCAATACAAGTTTTACCCGCCCCAGTAGGTGCACATACCACAACACTTCTTCCATTATTTATATGGAACAAAGCTTCTTCTTGAAAATCATCAAGCTTGAAATCAAAACCATAAGTACATTGTTGTTCTTCAGACATAAACTTACCCTAATTCTAGCCTAACAATCGTTGCAATAAATACCAGCTACGAAATGTCCTGCATTTATATAATACCCTAAATTAAGGTGTTTATAAACGTATTTACAGATGACTAAGAGTAAAAACTATTTAAATTGTTTCACAAATTCTATCGCTTCTTCTTTTGTATTCACTTCGGAAGAAATCTGAGCTTCTTTTAATTTTTCAATTATTTTCCCCAATTCAGGTGAAGCAGAAATTTCAAGCAACTCCATTATTTCTTTACCATCAAGCAATTTTGGTAACGGAGCAAGCTTGTTTTTCTCTTGCAAATATTGTTGTAATAAATCATTCAGACCATTAATATTTTTTTCAATCATATCCTTTGTTATATCAGGGCCCAACGCAGACATTCTATCCGCATAAGCTATAGCAATAAGGTCAAGAACATCATCTTCCATTTTTCTAAAAAATCTCAAACGGGCTTTTTCAGTAGCATCATCAGAAGTAACCACACCCGCAGGGTATATATGATTTTTTATAATTTTTTGTATGTAAGATATTTGCTTTTTTGAAAATTTTAGATTTTTTAATGTCGAAACAACAATATCAGCCCCAACACTATCATGCATAATAAATCTATGTCGTCCTGTTTCAGGTTCAATCTGCCAAGTGGAAGGCTTACCTACATCATGTAAAAATGAAGCAAATTTCAAATAACATAAGCGTTTTTGCCCACCAAAACACTCCGCTTCAAAATGTCGCTTAACCTCATCACAACTATTTTCATAAAACAACTGAACTTGTCTTACTGTTTCTAGTGAATGATGAAACAAATCCAAATGATGATGAGAATTTGGAGGGATTTTCTTTATCTCAACAACCTCAGGAATAAGACTTTCCAAAACTCCCAACGCATCCAATTCCTCTATCGTTTCAATAGCATGCTTTCCTCCAAAAAGCTTCACCAATTCAACATTAATACGTTCTTTTGCAGTAGTTTCCAATTTAAAAGCATGCCTGCTTAGAATACTTTTCAACTCTTTAGAAAAATCAAACCCAAACTGACTTTTAAATCTAAATGCACGCAATATTCTAATCGGATCATCGACAATATTAAACTCTGATATTTCACGAATGATACCATTTTTTAAATCATCCATGCCTGAAACGACATCAATTATTTCAGAATTAAACAAATCAAATGCCAAAGCATTAATAGTAAAATCACGACGTTTCAAATCATCTTGAATAGTCTCACCTGTACAATCCGCTATATCTACATAATGATTTTTGTCAGGGAATACAACTCTATATATACTATTAATGTTATCTAATTCAACAAAAAATCCATCCAAATATTGCGCCAATTTTGTAGCATAAGCATGCCCACATCCTTTTGGAACAACAATATCCACATCACTAGACCCATTGCCCAAAAGACAATCACGAACAAAACCACCAACAATGTAAGCATGCTCATTTTCATTTAAGACAAAAGGCATGATAGATTTAACTATAAAATTGTCATGTATATTATTAATCATGTTCCAACTCATATATTATATTAGAAAGTGCACAAATTACGGCAGTTTCAGCCCTAAGAATAAGCTTTCCAAGACTAACTTTTTTTATATCGTCATGACTTTGTAGCATGCTCAACTCACTCGCACTAAAGCCACCCTCAGGACCTATCAAGATAGCAATTTTGCATGCCATTGGATTTTCAATATTTCGCAAGCAGTCCTTAAAACTCAAGTCCTGACTGCGTTCTACACATGCTATTTTTATATCAAAATCTTTCGATTTCAAAAAATCAGAAAAACTCATGCGCTCCATTATTACAGGAAAATCAACTCTTTCACATTGTTTTACAGCTTCGTTTGCAATTTTTTGCCATTTTTCAACCTTGGTGTCTACAACTGATGCTTTTAGGGTGGAGTTATCAGTAACAATCGGTACAATTCCTTTTACACCAAGTTCTGTAGCCTTTTGCACAACCAAATTTTGTGCATCATTTTTAAGTACTCCTTGAATAAGATATAACTGCAAATCCAATTTATGATTAGCTTTCGAGGTTTCTACAACTTTAGTTGTAATAGTACTAGAAGTTATGTTTTTTATAACAGTTTTGTACTGAGTTTGGTTTTCGTCAACAAGCAAGAGGGTTTCGCCGATTTTTGCACGCAAAACTCGAGCAATATGATGAAAATTTTCTTTGTCTGAAATCGTTACTATATCTGCGTTTACATCACCAGTAGTTATAAAAAAGTGCGGCATTAGCGCATTTCCCCTGTTTTTCTACTCCATATGGAGGATTTCTAATACTTTAGTATAATATCCGAAATTTCTTTTAATAACAAGCCTTTCAGGCACTTTTTTATCAAAATTTTGTCAAAAACTATACTAAAGTATGAGAGAAGTTGTGTCGATAAAGTAAGTGTTCACAGAGTTAGTATAAAACAAGAGAGAAAGAGAGAGAGACAAAATGGCTTTATACGTAAACACAAACATTAACTCTTTGATCGCGCAAAGAAGTATGAGCAGTGCGACAAGTGGGTTACAAAAGGCAATCACAAGATTGTCAACAGGTTACAAAGTTAACCAAGCAGGCGATGACGCAGCAGGTCTTTGCGTAGCTCAAGGATTAGACACTCAAATCAGAGGTAACAAAAGAGCTGTATTAAACGTAGAAGACGGTTTGAACATGATGTATATCGCAGAAGGCGGTATGGACGCAGCAACAGAAGACTTACAGAGAATTCGTGAATTGTGTATCCAAGCAGCCAACGGTATCTATTCTGAAGATCAACAACAAACAATTATGAACGAGATCAAAGAAAGACTTGCCGACATCGATGTAATCGCAAACACTACTACATTCAACGGCTTGAACCTAACAAACGGTACAAACAAAAAAGGTATTGTTCTTCAAGCAGGTTCTGGTGGTGACAGAGTTAACAACACTATCGATGTAACAAGCGCTTTGACTGACCTTAACGCATCTTCACTTGGTATCGCTTTAAAAATCGTGGGTATTGACCCAGATCCAGCAAACGCAAAAACTCCTATGACAGAAGATGAAGCTCACGCATATATGGCAAAAGCTGGTGAAACAGTAACATATACAAAAGCTGATGGAACAACAGGAAGCGTAACTGGTACTTACGACCCAACAAGCCCGATGGAAGTAAACGGTCAAAACTGGACTGGTGATGCTATCAGAGCTTATATAGACAAGTTAGATGAAGCTATCAACACAATTTCCAAAAACAGATCTCAATTAGGTGCTTACGAAAACAGATTGCAATCTGTATCTAACAACCTAACAACAATGAACGAAAACTACGAACGTTCTAAATCACAAATTATGGACGCTGATATGGCAGAAGAAAGTGCAGCAATGGTTAAATACCAAGTACTACAACAAACTTCAGCAGCTATGTTGGCTCAAGCTAACCAAATTCCTTCAATTGCAATCCAATTGCTTGGTCAATAGGCTTAAGTCCAAAATAACAAACATAATCAACAAGATTATAAAATACCTAGAGGTAGTGTGCCTAAAGCCAAAGGTACAACCATACCCCAACACAAATTAATTACGTAATAAGACAAATGTCTCTCTAGCGGTGATTGTTAATTCAATCACCGCCTCTCTGCATCAAAAAAAAGTGTACATAAATTGAGTATTGGATATATAATAAAAAACATAGAAATATGAGGGAGTATTATGAAAATTTACATTGAAGACATTGGCAAATATGAAGGTCAAGAAATTACTCTACAAGCTTGGTTATACAATAAACGCTCAAGCGGTAAATTACATTTTTTACAACTAAGAGATGGTACAGCTGAAATCCAAGCAGTTGTTTTTAAGGGTAATGTTTCTGATGAAGTGTTCGCACTTGCTGACAAAATTACACAAGAATCATCAATTGAAGTTACAGGTACAGTAAAAAAACACGACCGTTCTAGAATTGGTTACGAAATCGATGCAACTGATGTTAAAGTTATTGGTGAATCAGTAGATTATCCAATCACACCAAAAGAACACGGAACACACTTCCTCATGGAACACAGACACTTGTGGTTGCGTTCTCTTAGACAAAAAGCTATCCTAAAAATTCGTCATAGAATTATTAAATCAGTACGTGATTTCTTCGACAACAAAGGTTTTACACTTGTTGATGCACCAATTTTCACACCAAACGCTTGCGAAGGTACAACAAACCTATTCAAAGTAGACTACTTTGATGAAAATGCATATTTGACACAAAGTGGTCAATTATACATGGAAGCAGCTGCTATGGCAGTAGGTAAAGCATATTGCTTTGGACCAACATTCCGTGCAGAAAAATCAAAAACAAGACGTCACTTAACAGAATTTTGGATGGTTGAACCAGAAGTTGCGTTCTTTGATATTTACGATGATATGGATTTGGCAGAAGAATTTGTTGAATACATCGTTCAAGAAGTTGTAAAACATAATAGAGAAGACCTTGAAGTTCTTGAAAGAGATATTTCAAAACTAGAAAACATCAAACGTCCATTCCCTAGAATTTCTTATGACGAAGCTATTGAAATTCTCCACAAAAAAGGTAATGATACACCTTGGGGTACAGACTTTGGTGGTGATGAAGAAACATTAATTTCTGAAGAATTCGACAGACCTGTAATGATTCACCACTATCCAATGGCAATCAAAGCGTTCTATATGAAACAAGAAGGCGACAAAGCAGCTTGTGTTGATATGATTGCACCAGAAGGTTATGGCGAAATTATCGGTGGCGGTCAACGTGAAGAAGATATCGAAAAACTAAAAGAAAAAATCAAAGAACAAGGTTTACCTGAAGAAGTGTTCAACTGGTACTTAGATGTAAGAAAATACGGTAGTTGTAAACACGCAGGTTTTGGTTTGGGTATCGAAAGAACCGTTGCTTGGATTTGTGGACTCCACCACGTTAGAGAAACAATCCCATTCCCAAGACTTATGGACCGAATCAAACCTTAGTAATAAAAAATATAGAAAATACGAGTGCAAAAACACTCGTATTTTTTTGTGAAGAATAAAGCAATAATATCTTGCTCGTGATATTATTAATTCATAAGAATTGGAAATAAATACGGGGAGCAGAAAATGTCTGAAAAATACAGAGTTGGTGTAGATATTGGCGGTACAAATGTAAAAATTGCGCTAGTAAACAAAAAAGGCGAAATATCATACCCCAAAACAGTACCTACTCGTGCTGAAATGGGTTATGAATATACAATCGGAAACATTACTCAATGTATCAAAGATTTGATAACAGAAGCAAATTTGTCTACAAATCAATTAGAGGGTATTGGTTTTGGTTTCCCAGGACAAATTGATTGTGAAAAAGGTGTTGTTAGAATTTTACCTAACATCCCTGGTTGGATTGACGTACCTATAGCAGAAATCATGCAAAAAGAATTTAATGTACCTGTAAAAGTAGACAACGATGTTCGTTGTATGGCATTAGCTGAACTCAATTATGGCGCCGGTGCTGGTTGCCAAAATCTTATCTGTATTACAGTTGGAACTGGTATTGGCTCAGGTCTTGTTATCAACGGAAAACTTGTTCGTGGCGCAAGCAATGCAGCTGGTGAAATTGGACACATAAAATTAGAAATGCACGATGGTCAAATCTGTGGTTGTGGTGATACAGGTTGTTTTGAAGCATACGCATCAGGCCCATCTATTGTAGCACTAGCAAAAGAATATATCGCTGGTGGAAAAGGTACAAAATATAGAGAACTTGCAGGTTCTGTAGATGCAATCACACCAGCTATTGTTTGCCAAGCTGCTCAACAAGGTGATGTTGTTGCAAAAAGAATTTTCACAAAAATGGGGGAATACTTAGGTATTGGTCTTGCTAGTGTAGTTAACTTGCTTAACCCAGAAAAAATCGTTATCGGTGGCGGTGTTGCTGATGCGGGTGACATATTGTTTGACCCACTTAGAAAAACTCTAAAAGACAGAGCTATGCCTATTCAAGGTGCAGCTGTAGAAGTTGTTCACGCTGAATTGGGCAATAGTGCAGGTCTTATTGGTGCAAGCCTTTTGATAGACAACTAAGCTTAATTGTAAATAAAAAATAAAAAAGACTATTCCATACATCGGAATGGTCTTTTTTATTAAAATTTCATTGAGCATTAAAAATAAGACAAAATAAAAAGGCTCAGCGGAGGCTGAGCCGTCGGAATGAAAATTACTTTACATTCCTCGTCTAAGTGAAGTGTGTGAAGTGAAGTGTGTAGTAAGTAAGTAAGTGAAGTAAGTATGAAGTAAAATCTTTTTCTCTAATATCGTTCTCTAATATGTTTATGTGGTGTTTAACCGATTTTGGTTTTTCTCTTTTTTATCTCTTTATATCTCTCGTACATATATAAAGTATTTTGTTTAGAAAAAATTGCCATACTCGTTGCATATTGAGTATATATTCGTAACAAAACTTCACAAATTAATTCAAAAAGCTAAAAAATAAATCCTCAAAAATCAAGCGTGGCTTGATATAAGCTTCAGTTTGCTTTTTTGCATGTTGTACATTTAAAATATCTTTTTTTATCTTTTGAACAAGCAATTTGTTGTTCAAATTATTCTTAATCATCTGTGCAAAGAAAAATTCAATGCAATCCAAGGCATACACCGCATCATATCCTTTTTCTTCCATAGCATCTGCAAAACTTGCAGCACAATCAATTATCCCAACTTTTTTCATAGTTGGATAATCAGACAAAGCTGCAGTAACAAATGATGTATCATAATCCTTTTCATTAAAAGATGGAATATAAAAACTTTGAGAACGAGAAATAATCGTTTCAATAATATCTTCTTTGTCTTTTGTCAAAAAGATAAAAAGAGTTCTTTCTGGTGGTTCTTCAATAATTTTCAACAAAGAGTTTGCTGAAGCCTCAACCAAAACATCTCTTGTAATTGGTCTTGGCAACCAATTCTCTTGAGGGAATTTGAACCCCAACCCCTCAAAATCTTGCAAATGTTTTTTATCCTGTTCAGCAATATTCCCAACTGATGAATCACAAAAAATAAAAACACGATAATATTCAGAAGTATTCACCAAACTATTACTAACCATCAAAGTTTGCTTGATAGAAATAACTTTTGTTGAAGTATCATCAGATGGCTTGTTGTCATTTTTTGAGATTGTCAAAATTGCAGGATGCTGATTGTTTCTAATCCAATTACAATTCAAACATTCACAATTATAATCACCGTTTTCTGGTTTTAAGCAATTCAATTGCCTAGCAATATCCATAGCAATATAATATTGAGCAACACTATCTTGACCATACAAAACAATAGACTGCGCAAAACTGCGTTTTTTATTTTTCAATGCAGTTTCAAAATACTTTGTAAAATATTCAAATTTTCTTTTCAATATAGGATGAAACATAAAAATTACCCCAACAAAGCCAATTCTACAGGCAATTCATAAAAAGCTATTTCACCTGTTTTTACTCGATACTCAGCCTCTAACAGATTTTTTCTTATTTTAATCAATCTATCCATGGGCACATTTTTCAATTTTTCAAGTTGTTTTTTTACAATAAACTCTGGCATTTTTGTTTTCGAAGCAATTTCAAAAGAATTCATACTAACAGAATCCACTTTCATCACCGCAAGCTTACTAAAGTTTGTTTGCAATACTGCCAAAATTTCTAAATAATGTTTATTTACACAAAGTTTTTTAAACTCAAGCAATGCCAAATCTTTCTGACTTTTCAAAATGTAATCCGTAAGCAAAAAAATGTCTTCGCTTGAAGTACAAACATTTTGTATATCTTCTTTTTTAATCATTTTTTCAGGATGAATAGCGAGCTTCAACTTTTCTAATTCACTATCAATAACACGCAAATTCGTCCCCAAACGTTCTATCAAAAACTGAACAACCTCCGAAGAAATCATCATATCTTTCGATTTAACTTGTTTTTGAATCCAAGTCGCCAACTCTTTTTGATACGGCTTAAACTCAGCAAATTCAGTAATTGTTGAGTACTTTGCCAAAATTTTGTAAAGCTTACGTCTAGTATCAACCTTTTTTGTTGTAGCACGTTCGATTTTGCAAACAAAAACTATATTCAAAGAGTCTGGCATCAATTCAATTGCCTGTTCAATTTCTTTTAGCTCTTTGTCTTCAAAATTAATTTTACCCTTTGTATCAAAAAAATATTTTTCACAATTAACAATTGCCAAAACATTCCCAAACATCAACGATGGTGTGCGCAAAACATCCATCAATTCTTGAAATTTTGGATTATCATATGTACGATAATTCGTAGCTAAAAATGCTTTATCCACAACTTTTTCCTTGAGTTTTTGCAGCTCAAGTTCAATCAAAAAATCTTCCTGTCCATGGTAAAAATAAAGCATACTTTTATTTTAGCACGCAAATAAAACAGACCGAATAATTTTCCGGTCTGCTATCTGTTTTACGAATAAAAATTTACGTTTGTTAAATTAATAAACCCCAACCCCAAGTCAAAAAATCTAATCTAGTGTCGTAATTGCTGCCGACTGAACGTAGCCAGCAATTACTCACCTTTTCAAAACGCCACTCAAAAAATTCGTTCACGTCACTT
>JAZSES010000326.1:0-3240 GCA_045531805.1 Candidatus Limenecus sp.
TTGACCCAAATGAAATATCTCAAAATGAAGAGATTGAAAAAGATAAAAACATAAAAAAAGATGTTGATGGAAAACATTTGCAAAATATTCAAAATTTAAAGTTAAAACTGATTGATAAATATGGTGAAATAGGCTTAAATCGTATTGAGGATATTGTAGATATTCTAATGGATGAGGCAAAATTCATGAGCTCTCAGGCTGGGGCAATACTTGATAATACCGTACTTTATGAGGTTGTTAATAATTTGATTGAGAAAAATATGGCTTTGTATGGTATTTATTGTGTGTTGAATAAATTTTCAAATTTGGCAGGTTATGATGAAGAAAAAGTTAAACAAACGAAACTTTTAGGTATTGAGCCTGTGTATGTAAAACTAGACTTGCCTTCAGCTATCAAATACGCAGATGCGGTGTCTTATAAATCAGAAAAAGGTGCTCTATTGGTTGACAAAACTTTAAATTCTTTGTTGGGCAAATTGTGTTTTGCATCTGGGAAAATTACAGATACAGAAATTGCTATATTAAATAAAACTAAGAGTCCTGTTTCTGTTAGGTACCAGTGTGATGGAACTAAAAAATCTTTGGTTGAGGAAATGCTAAATTTTAATATATCTAATGACTTAATTCTGGCAAATATGGATGAAGCATTAAGACACAAAAAAGTTCATGGGTTCTTTCCGTGGAGCTTTCGTAAATTCTTATACACTGAGCTCAAAAAAATGTGTCGTCAGCCTAATTTTTCTTGTGAAAATGCACCGGTTTGGAATATAGCACAAAGGGTGTTATCCAAAGAAATTAGCATAAAAGAGGCTTGTGCTGAGCTGGATGCATTGAAGAATGAGATATCTTAATTGTTTTTAATACGGCTGTTGATTAATTCATCAATTTTTACTATTGTACGAGGTAAGTTTTCTTGGAAATAACTTGCTCTTATTGCTAGTTCTCCTGATGGAATTGTGTGCAGTAACATAGTTGCTTCACCAGCTTGTTCTTTGTAATTTCTTTCATTTTCTGTTTTGTCCATAAAGTAATTGATATACTCTTGTTGTAGTCCTGTTGAATTTTTTAAAAAAGCTTCTTTTTCTTCTTTAAATATTTGGTGCAGTTCTTCATTGGATGATATTTCTTCGCAGTTTCCTGTTTGTTCATCAGAATCTAAATAGTGTCCATATTCATGCAAAAAGGTTCCTAACAGTTCTTTTGCTACTTTTTCTGTAGCTTTTTTCTTTATGTCTGTTTTGTGATTTTCATAGTAGCCTAGTTCAATAATTTTCTCATCCGCAGACCAGCGAGCATTGTTATCCAAGCCGACTGTACTGCTGTCTAAGTCTATTGAAATAGAATTTATTGGTATCTTATCCATTGCCATTAGTAGATTTGCAGGTGTTTTTTCTAATATTTTAATTATGAATTCTTTACCTTCTGGTATAAACTTTTTACTGATATCAAATGTTTTTGTCGTATTTTCATCAGAAATCATTAATTTGTCTTTTTGGAATATTGCCGTGTATTTTTCGTGTGTATTATTTTTGTTGTTATCAATTATTGTTTGAAATTCATTTTTGGAAATTTGTTTTATCGTTTGAGTCTTATCTAATAGCATCTCGCCAGTTTTTGTTGCTATTTTGGTTGCCATTATTGTTGTTCCATCTGGAGTTTCTGTGTAATCTATTTTTGTTGTAATTCCTTCTGGAGATGTAAAATTCTTTGCTACTATTACTGTTCCATTATCTAGGATTTTACTTTGTTGTAATATTTGTGTTCCATATTTATCTTTCTTTGTTATATTTGGTACTCCATCTAGCTCACCTGGACTTAGTACTTTTGTTTCAATCACATTGCCCTTTATCCACGAATTGTTTTTGATGTCAAATTTTAGGCTATCGAGTTTTGTTATTTTTTCTTCGATTACTTTAAATTCTTCGCTTGCAGTTGGATTTTTTCTGACATTTTGTATGATATTTTTTTCCAAATTGTATATTGTAGCATCTTTGTTTCCGAACGGCTCTGTTCTTACTTCGACTAGTCCATCGTTTGGTTTATATAATAAAGTTGTTTTGTTTTCACCTTCATTTATTTTATATCCGGCAGCACCATCTATGTTTGTCACTACTTGAAAATCTGGGTTGTTTTTTAAAATATCTTTTGGAAAATACTTGTAAACATCAGCAATTTTGGCTGTGCCTAATATACGTTTACTATCAAGGTTATTATCTTTAATGATTTGTATAGCTTTGTTCTGTTTCCCAATATCATACTCTAGCAATTGTTCCATTGAATATGATGGAATGAATTTGCCATTAATGTTGGTTGTTAGCAGTTGTTTTATTCTAGATATGTTTTTACTATTTGCGATTTCTCCAATATTTACGAATTCATATGCTTCCATTTTGGGATCTGTATTTTCTAATTTTAAGAGTTCTTTTACATATTTTTGTTTTTCTTCTGGTAGTTTTTTGTAGAATTTATCATTTTTAATTTCTGTATATTTTGCTGTATTGCCAGAAATGACTAAATCCATCCATTCCTCAAGCTCTTCTAGCTTTTCTTGTGTCGCTATTGGGTTTGCATTTGTTTGTGTTTTTTTTATTGCAGCTGAATAGAAACTCTCTAGGTCTTGTTTACTAAGAGTGGTTGTATCATTGTCAGATTGATTTGCTTTTTCTATGTCATTTTTTAATGCTTGCATTTCAGCGACAGAAAATATTGAGTCTTTGTTTAAGTCATACCCAAGCAGAAACGAATAGTCTTGGTCTATGTTTGTTTCTTTTGTAATATTATTCAGAAATTTTTGAAACTTGTTTATTTCCATAAGCCAACTTGTTTTACACTTTTACGTATTTTAAATGCCCAAAATATGTTGTAATTTAACACTTGATTCTATTTTTGTAAATTATATGTATTATATGGTCCATTTAATAGCAATTCTTTGTAAAAAATTTTTTTATTCCGCGATATCGCCGAATGTGCAGTACACGGTTAACATATAGCTGCTCTTGTCAAGATGGTCGTATCTTACATAGATTTTGCTAGCAATCTCGGAGACGTTACCATCATCGTCGAGGGTAACTTCTACGGTAAGCTCTGCACTCTTGTATTCCGAAGCGCCCATAAGTTCCTTTGAAACGTCACAGCTTAGAATATAGGTGTTTGCGTCATCCTCGCTGATCTTCATGGATTTGACGAGAGTTCTGTTGTACTTGACGGTGTTTATTATTCCCAAAACATATGCGCGTTGCG
>JAZSES010000282.1:0-2307 GCA_045531805.1 Candidatus Limenecus sp.
GTTCATTAGTGAATCTATGTCCTGGGGTAAAAAGGGTCACCAAACAGGAGTCCTTACTAAAACATTATCAGGAACAGATTTAACTCGAAGATTATTTGAACGTAATTTGCAAAATGTATCAAGAACTCATAAATGGGGTCAAGAAATAAAAACAAAGCATAAAAAACATATGAAAGGCTGATAACATGAACGTAGACATAACAAATCCTCAAATGATAAAAAGAGGCGATGAAGTAAATGTAGTAGGCTCTTCTACAAAAGGTATTGTTATAGGTTATACTCAAGAAAACGGTTATGAACAATGTGCTGTATTTCTTTATAATGATAACTTACAATTCTGTCATCGCATAATGTACTACAGTTATAATTACTTACAACGTACTGGTAATCATATTGATTTAGATAAATACTACACAGAAAGTACAATACCAGCACCAAATAACAAAACAGAAGGTTATGCATATGGTAATTATCATTTCATACCTCACGCTAAAATTGGAGAAATAAAATCAATTTCAGATGTCATATTACGTACAGATTTTGAATTAGGATATTTTGATTCTAATGATTATCCTGGACGTAAACAGAAATATCCTTACGATTATCAAAAATTCTATGACGCTATGAATAATTCAGATTTAGACATATTCAAATGTGTGGAAAATGGTAAACTTTATGTTCCTTGTGAACATGAATTATTTCTCTATGAGGGTTTACGAATAAAAATAGACAACACATCAAAAACAAAAGAAAATGACGAACAAGATTTTGATAAAATTTATGGTTCGTGTCAGTTTCGAGATTGTGAAGGTAATTGCTATTTTGATAAATCACAAGAAGACATTGACAATGATAACATAAACTTATGTGATAATATTTGTGAAAAAAAGAAAGTATGTAAAATATTCTAACAAACGAAACAGAAAACCAACATATAAAGGAGATATAAACATGCCTGAATCTGAAGTATATGATGCTCTCAACATGTACTACAATTTTGGACGAAAACCAGAATTGAAAGCGCATTATGAAAACGTATATGCCGATTATGTGAAGTCTGGTGGTAAGCTATCACTGGAATATTTCATAAACAATCTTGATGCTTACAACATACAAGGACATTGTGGTTACTAAGCACGATTTCAACTAATGAGAAAGGAGGTCAACGTTTATGGCTGGTACGCCTTGTAAAGACCATCTTGGTAATGAATATCCATCACAGTCAGCTATGTGTCGAGCTTATGAGATACCAACTTCAACATTTGAGCATCGAAGAGACAAGTTGAAATGGAGTCTGGAAGATTGTCTTACAATCAAACCAAAAAATCACCAAAATGCTGGTCATAAATGTAAAGACCACCTTGGTAACGAATTTGAATCCCAAGCAGCCATGTGCGAACATTGGAAATTACCACGTCAAGTCTACTTTGGTAGAATAAAACTTGGCTGGGATTTAAAAGATATTTTAACCAGACCTTTGGATTACAAAGGTGGAGCTCAACCCGTACACGACCACTTAGGTCAAGAATTTGAAACCATAGGACTAATGTGTGAACATTGGCATATGCCTCGTACCACATACAATGCTCGTAAGAAAGCAGGGTGGTCAACAGAAAAAGCACTGACAACACCTGTAAAACCGATGAAAATTGAAACAAAAGAAACCATAGACCATCTTGGTAACAAATTTCCATCACAAGCTGCTATGTGTCGGCACTATGGAATCACAAAAGACTTACTTCGCTCAAGATTAGACCTTGGTTGGACATTAGAACAGATATTAACAAATCCTGATGTTATAGACCCAAGAAAAAAACATTATGACCATCTTGGGAATGAATTTGAATCACTTGCAGACATGCTTGCGTTTTATGATGTATCAGAACAAACATATCGACATCGAATCAATAATGGTAAATCTTTGGAATTTGCATTAACCGCACCAAATGATACATTTAAGCCATGCTTTGACCATTTAGGTAATCGGTTTGATTCTATTGATGATATGTGTAAATATTGGAACATCGAAAAACCAACATACTATGCAAGATTATCCAAAGGTAAGTCATTATATGAAACTCTAACAATAATCAAAAATAACACAAAGATAGATGAGTCATTAACTGTTGTAAAAATAGTTGAGCTACCATACTACGAAGTCAACTTCAACGGTGAGTCTGATATTTGGTTTGATTATGAAATTATGAGATACTATCGTGAAAATTATTATGTTAAGAAAGGAAAATAATTATGCTTAAATTGTTATTCATACCATTCATCATGGGTATCATATGTTTTATTTCTGGT
>JAZSES010000294.1:0-2558 GCA_045531805.1 Candidatus Limenecus sp.
AAGTGAACCATTGAGTCGCAGACGAAATGAGTGAACCTGTCTGCAGAGCAGAGTGGCGTCTTGAAAAGGTGAGTAATTGCTGGCTACGTTCAGTCGGCAGCAATTACGACACTAGATTAGATAGACTTGTTCAAAATTGCAATATTCCTACAAATGATGTATGGATAAGCAAGACTAATGTATTTATTATAAAATAGATACTTTATAGATTGGGAGAGAGAGTATTGGCAACGCCATTAAGAAAAGAAAATTATTTGCCTGTTAGAGACAATTGTATTGATAAACAGCAAATTGTAAAATATAAAAACAACACTAGACCATCGAATACACAACGCAAAAAGCTAAAAAAGAAAAAACTTAGTGTAATTGCACTACTATTCCAAATAATATTTTTTGCGATGTTTGTTGTATATATTGCACCAAAGTACATGGATGCAGTAATTAGACCTACATTTTTAAGAACACAAAAGTACCCCCACATAAAAGTAGATGTCAACAAACTACTACACCCAACAGCTCAGTACCTACATAACAATAGCGTACTAGGAGTAAATCTTTTATCTGGCACAGAATTGCAAAAGCCTGAAATGCAACCATTATATGAAACATATCATTTGGAAAACTTAGAAAATAGCCTACAAAATTTGGCATCAAAATATCCAACACTAAAACCTTCGGTTTACGTATGGGATTATGTTTCTGGTAAGCATGCTGATTTGAATTCAAACGAGGTGTATTCGGCTGCAAGTATAATTAAAATTCCTGTTTTAATCCAAACATTCAAAGCTATTGAAATGGGAATGTTAAACCTTGATGATAAAATTTCAATGACTCCATACTACAACTCATCTGGCTCAGGTAGCCTTCAGTTCAAAGGCGAAAATGCTGTTTACACAATAGATCAATTAGCTAGAGTTATGATTACAGAGTCTGACAATTCTGCTACCAATATGCTTTTAGACGCAACTGGTGGAATGAATGCAATGAACCAATCATTGAGGAAATGGGGACTTAAAGAAACACGTATTAACGACTGGTTACCAGATTTACCAGGAACAAATGTCACTACTGCAAAAGAAATGGCGTCACTAATTTACAACATAGACAATCCTAACTTCTTTACAATAAACTCTCGTGAAAGAATGATAGACTATATGAGTCACGTACATAACAACAGACTAATACAAGCTGGATTACCATCAGATGCAATCTTTATTCACAAGACTGGTGATATTGGAAAAATGCTAGGTGATGCAGGTGTAGTTTATACGCCTAATGGCAAAAAGTATATTGTCGTTATGCTAGTAAATCGTCCTTACAATTCATACCAAGGAAAAGAGTTTATAGTAGAAGCATCAACATTAATTTACAACTATATGCTTTATTCAAATCTATAGACAATAAGAAAATTTATTATTGATATTCTTCACTTCTTATATTATAGTTGAATATATCGCGAAATTTTTAGAATAATTGGAGAAAAAAATGACTCATCAAATAATTAAAGTAGCGTGGGAACTTAACGAAAACTGTGAAAATAGATACCAATTGGTATATGAAATTGCAGAATTGGCAAAAAAATTGGTTGATGAATACCAAATGAAAAAACCAAAAGATGACTTAGGTTTTGAAGAATATGGTTTCGATAATTCAATCAAAAAAGAAAATCCTGTAGAACACGCAATTATGGTTAAAGCCGCTGAATCTGATGAAGGTAGATTAGTCGGTTAATCAAATAGAAGTGTACTAAAAAGAGAAGCATTAAAGCTTCTCTTTTTTTATTTCTACTTATTAAACATCGTTTTTATTGTAAAATGACAAAAAGCCCGCCATAGAGCGGGCTTTTTAAATCTCTTTTAACAACTTACTTTGCCAACAATTTGTTAACAGCAAGAGTTAATCTTGATTTTTTTCTAGCAGCAGTGTTTTTGTGCAAAACACCTTTAGAAACAGCTTTGTCACACAATTTGTAAGCGTGACTCATAGCTGGTTTCAATTCTGCTTCATTTTTGGCTTGTGCTAATTCTAAAGTTCTTCTGATAGCAGTTTTGATTTCAGATTTTACAGCAACATTTTTCAATCTGTTTCTTTCTGCGATAAGTACTCTTTTTTTAGCGGATTTAATATTTGCCATTGTTGTTTTTCCTTTCATTTGCGATAACTTTAGAGTTACAAACCGTAACCCCTAAAATCTGCAATGAGGTTTGGTGAGTGCTCTTATTATAGAACATCAATTTTTTAATACAAGATGTAATGTTACTTTACATAACATTTTGTAGTACTTCTATTTTTCTAGTATAATACTTATGAACACAGTGAAAGTGCAAAAGTAGAAAAAGAAAAAAGGAAGAAAACATGGTAGATGTTAAAAAAATCGAAATTCCTGTTGGTAACAAAGTAGTTACTATTGAAACTGGAAAGTATGCCAAATCAGCGAGTGGTTCGGTAGTTGTACGTTGTGGTGACACAATGTTGTTGGTTCATGCTATTGTTAGCCCAGAGCCAAGAGTAGGGATAGACTTTTTCCCATTGTTAATTGACTATGAAGAAAGAATGTA
>JAZSES010000225.1:0-2600 GCA_045531805.1 Candidatus Limenecus sp.
TTTACAAAAATTACTAAAGTTTTGATTTGATTTTGCCGAAAAAATAAGAGTAAGATGGTGTATGTATGAACGAATTCACATTATTAAAAGAAAATTCCTTTGAGGAGAGCTTGGGTGAAATACTGCAAGTAATACCTAAAAGTGAAAAACATACTATTTTGCTCGTAGATGACGAAACAAACAATCTACAGCTTTTGCGTAGAACACTTCGTCACGACTACAATATTATTACAGCATCAAATGGAAAAGAAGCTTTAGAAATTGTTGACAACAGAGGTTCTGAAATTGCACTTATTGTCAGCGACCAAAAAATGCCAGAAATGCAAGGTACAGAATTTTTAAAACAGGTATCTGATACTTACCCTGATATAATCAAAATTCTTTTGACTGGTCACCTTGATGTAGATGCGATTGTTGATTCTATCAATGACTGTCATTTATACCAATACATAGTAAAACCATTCGACCCAGAAGAGCTCAAACTTACTATTGAAACTGGTATCGAAAAATTTGACTTGATGAATAACAAAACAGTTATTCTGAAAGATTTAAGAGAATTATTTTACAAAACAATCAAACTTATATCATCCGCACTGGATGCAAAAGACCCATATACACACGGGCACTCTTTACGTGTAACTATGTATTCACTAATTTTGGCAAAAGCCCTAAATTTAGACGACAATACTCTTGAAGAAATTGAAACCGCAGGTCTTTTGCACGATATAGGTAAAATTGGTATTCCTCAAAACATCTTGTGCAAACCAGGGAAACTAACTGACGAAGAGTACGAAGTCATGAAATCCCACCCAGCTCAAGCTGAAAAAATGCTTATGGGTATAAAAAAACTTACAGTTGTTTCAAATTGGCTCCGTACACACCACGAAAGATGGGATGGAAGAGGCTACCCTAACGGACTTAAAGGCGAAGAAATTCCTATTTCAGGACGAATAATCGCACTTGCTGATACTTATGATGCAATGACATCAACTCGTTCCTACAGAAAAGCTCTTTCTCATGAAACAGCTATTTCTGAAATACAAAGATGTTCTGGCACGCAATTTGACCCAGTTTTAGCAGATTTATTCATCAAATGCCAAGACGAAATTAGAGCAGCAAAAGAAGATCCTGAAACATACTATCCAAAGTATAGCTACTTGCAAAAAGAAATTCACAAAAATCTACAAGGTTTGATTTAGTATCGCAATTGTTGCCAATTTATTACACTTATAATGCAAAAACAACTACACAAAGACCAGCAAAAATTGCGATAAATTTTTGTGTATCGTTCATTGCGCTCATAAAAGATTTTTCATCTTTAATCTCTTTATCAATATAATATTGCAAGTTCCTAACAGTCTTTAATGCAGGAACAATTGATAGAAATATCAACCCATAACGCATTTCAAAAATGTGTGAATGGATACCCAAAAACAAATTTGCAAATATTAAAAAAATTATAAATATATAGAAATAGTAAGCATTCTGTTTACTACCACTCAAAACAGGAATCGTTCTCTTTCCTCCTTGTTTATCAGTGTTGTAATCTAAAAAGAAATCTGTATACAAAAGAGTAATTGTCACAAGAGCAAAAGAAAGTGACAACCATTCCAACTTTGAAGAAAATGTACCAGTCATAACATAATACACACCAGTAAAAAGTAAAGGTGAATATATCGCACCAATAATAATTTCACTCAAACCTAAATATCCTGATATCGGATAAATCAAGCATAACAAACCAGTCACAACCATCAACATTACTATTGGTAATTTATAAATATAAATAAAGAACAAACCAACAACTATTGCCAAAAGGAAAAGAAAAGCCACAACAAAAACTGCCGTAGAAATTTTCAATGACCCGTCAAGAAAAAACTTACATTTGCCCTTTTTTAAATTTAATGAATTATTACTTTCTTTGTTTTTAAGAAATTTTTTGTAATCAATAACATCATCAAAAAGATTTGAACCCAAATGTGCGCAAATTATTCCCAATAATGCAAGGAAGCCATATAGAATTTTGCCACCACTAAAACAAGCAAAAGCAAAAGGTATAACCCACGCCATTATTGACATTGGAAGCGCATAAGCTCTAACACATTCAAACCAAAATAATAGTTTTTTCATTCCTCTAGAATAACACAAAAACTCATCTTTACATTTGTTAACATTTTGCGACAAAAGTAGCAAAAAATATTTTGGAGAGTTTTCATGCTCATGTAAACTCCTCTATAAACTCCGTAATACTAATTCTATCCATCTCGGCAGACCCTTTTGGGAAAGCCGATTTTCTTTGTTTTTAGCTTAAAATAAATAATATTACAGAATTTGTGTTACAAAAATTGTCCGAGAAAAATTCGTGATAAGAAGAACTCTGTTCAAAAGTTGCCTGTGGCAAGTTTTGAATAGGGTAGACAAAGCAAAAACGAAGTTTTTGTGTGTCGTATAAAATATATGTGAACGAATTTTGACAAAGTGAACCATTGAGTCGCAGACGAAATGAGTGAACCTGTCTGCAGAGCTGAGTGGCGTTTTGTTCACATAGTGAAGACATTTTGCACGAAATCAAAGATTTCGGCAAAAGAAGTCAAAGGTGA
>JAZSES010000399.1:0-3867 GCA_045531805.1 Candidatus Limenecus sp.
AAGCATCAGATACTGAATACGAAAAAGAAATTGCTAGACGCCTTAATGTGTAAATTAATGTAAATCAATTTTGAAAATTAGAGCAATTATTCCTACAAGAAAAACTTTATAACAGTGTGAAGTTATAAGTGTAGTTGAAAATTCATGTGCTAAATATTAGCTACTGAAAAATGTCTAAAATTAAACCATAACCAAAAGCCAAAATAGACATACTACACTAGAATAGGTAGGAATAAACTATGCAACCAATCAGCGGAGTACCAATGTATCCATCTTGTTTCGACCAATTAACAACAAATGGAATCATTGCAGAAGATTTAGTCGGATATGTCACTGGCACACCATCACCATATTTGCAAAATTATGTAGCACAAAGAGGAGGTACACCAAGCTTACCTGGTCGTACTCTACCGGACACATTAACGCCAGCAGTTCCGCCTAAACAACCACTACCACAAGGTGACATCTACAATGTTGCTCCAAAAGATATTGGCCCTCAAACACTAGAACCACCTCAAAAACATAAAATAAACAATATCAAAGAAATTGCGACAGGATTATTACTAGCTGGCCCCGCAGTATTCGCATTTATAAAAGGTAAAACAGCTTTATCTACAATAAAAAACACATTTACAAAAATCTTTAAACATACACCAACACCACCATCTGGCTCATCATGGTTCAACAACTTAAGACAAAAAATAATGAATGGTGGCAAGAAAGTTGTACAAACTGTTGCAAAATATGGAAAATCGGCAATTCAAACCATTGTTAAATATGCCCAAAAAGCAGCAAGCTTAGCTGTAACAGGATTTAATAAAATCTGCAACTTTGTAAAAGGATTGTTTCACAAAATTCCAAAACCATAGATTTGTTGCAACAAATCTAAATACAAACAATTACAAAAATTACTACCTAAACCTTAACCTATATACTCTATCTATCCTTTCCTAAACTTGACGGCAATGGTGTCAGCTATTCGTAGCGGCACCATTCTGTTTAGGGCATCAGGCATGATATTCTCGGTTGACAATTCTTCTTCTGAAACCATAGAAGCAATCATCAGAGCGCACTCCAATTTTATTTCATCACTAACCTGGTTTATCTTTCCGTCTATCAAACCTTTGAATAACCCAGGAAAAGCAATAGAATTGTTTATCTGATTTTCAAAATCACTACGTCCTGTAGCAACAATAAATGCACCAGCTTCTTTAGCTTTATCAGGCATAATCTCAGGTACAGGATTTGCCAACGCAAATACAATCGGCCGATATTCCATAGACTGAATCATTTCTTCCGTAAGCAATCCACCTTTAGAAACACCAATAAATACATCAGCATTTTTTATAATATCTTTTAGCGAACCTCTCTCATCATTAGGATTTGTAATTTGAGCAAGTTCCTCAAGATATTTGTCGTTTGTCTCTCTGCCTTTGTATAACGCACCATTTATATCAGAAAGAACTACATTTGCCGCACCAGCAAAAACCAACAATTTTGCAATAGCACTACCAGCAGCACCAGCTCCTGAAATAACAATCTTAGAACTAGAAAGTTCCTTCTCTGCCAGAGTAATCGCATTCAATACTCCAGCAAGAACAATAATAGCAGTACCATGTTGATCATCATGAAATATAGGAATATCAAGACATTCTTCAAGCCCTCGCTCAACTTCAAAGCATGACGGAGCAGCTATGTCTTCTAAATGTATACCGGAAAATGATTCTGAAAACATTTCAACTATTCTGACAATTTCTTTTGGAACTTGTGTTTTCACACAGAAAGAAACAGAATCCACACCAGCAAGTTCTGCATACAAAGCAGCTTTGCCTTCCATGACCGGTAGTGATGCCAACGCACCAATATTTCCATATCCCAAAACAGCAGTACCATCAGAAACTATTGCTACAGGCTTGTCTCTTCTTTCTTCTGTAAGTTCAGTTTCAACAACCCCACCAGCCAATTCATGAAGTTGTAAAGAACGTTCAGATACATCGCCTTTCAACTTTGCAATATCAATCATGAACACATTTCTTGAAATTGCTCCAAAAAACCCTTTTAAATCAGAAACAGGCTCTGTTAAAACAGGTATCTCGACATTAAAAGCAATATCTTTTACGAAATCACAAATGAGTGACAAATCAATTGCACAGAAATTAATTTCAAGGTTTTCAATTGCAAATTTGAAATCGTCTTTTGTAATTGAACTTTTGACAACAAAAGGATAAGCATCTATCAACAACACGCTTTTCAAAAAAATCGCGCGTTTTAGAGCTTGTTCATAGTCAAAAGCAAAAACCCCAACAGAGTTTATTTTGTTTGTATAAACCATGACCGCTTCTGGATTTTCTTTTATCTTCAACGAAGAAGCCCCAACCCCTGGAGTATAAACAAGAGACAATGTATCTTTGTCCTCTATAGCAATCTTTGGAACAACTCTAAAACCTTGATATTGTGGCATTATTCACGAACCTTATTTTCTTCACCTTTGATAAGTCTTTTTATATTTTCTCTATGCAACCAGATTATATAAACTGCACCAATTGCACAATAACCAATATACCATACAGGTTGTTTAAACAACCACATCAACAAAGGAGAAACCGCCAAAGCAATTATTGACCCCAAGGAAACATATTTTGAAAACCACGTAATTGTTGCCCAAATAGCAGCAATTGCAAAACCAACAAGAGGGTTTAGAGCAATTATTGTACCAACACCGGAAGCAACAGATTTTCCACCTGTAAAACCAAGAAATATTGAACGACTATGTCCTAACAAAACAGCAATAGCAGCAATTACAGGTGTTAAACCGTGATAAAAACTAGTTTCTGAAGCATTAAAGAACAATGCCGACAAAACTACAGGCAAAGCACCTTTTATCGCATCCAAAAGTAAGACTATAAAAAACCATTTCTTACCCAAAACCCTTTTTACATTTGTAGCACCTGTTGAACCAGAACCAATAGTTCTAATATCATCACCCGTTTTGGCTTTTACAATCAAATAACCTGTTGGTATTGAACCAATAAGATAACCAGCCAATAATGCTATAAGGACTTTTATCATATTACCTCCATAAATCCGTAGTTTAAACCTAAACCAATTTTACATCAAAAGATGTTATTTTTATATTCGAAATTCAGAAAAAGCGAAATAAAACGAAGTCATGGGATATTTTTAATTTCAATATAGTCTTTTCTATTGCAAGAGTAAAACAAACAGGAATAAGAAATTTCTGTTACTACAAAGTTGTATTTCAGAAAATCGAAAATTGCCTTTTGTAAATACAATAAACAAGGGATAAATTTTTCACAGATTAAAGCTAGAATAAAAATCCCCACAGACAAGGGTATTGGTTTTTAGATAGTCGATCCAATAGAAATTAGTTAATAACAAAGGACAAATTTTAGACAAAGACAAAACACAGCAACAACATTGTGTACGGCTTTGTTTCCTAGGCATCGCCAAGGTGAGGACAAATAAAATTAATAAGTCAAAACGGCTCAACATTTCGAGGCGTAGTTGACTGCACCAAACTAGTCGAATAGCTTATTTGAGGTTTTTTACAGCATGAAAAAATGTCTATTAAATCTGCTGATATTTTTATGCGCATTTTCTATCTTAGGAAACGGCGAAGCAGTCGGAGTAAACTACAAAATAAAAAATTCAAACAACTACAGAACTGCTTACATTCCACCAGCATACTATAACATGGGAGGTAGTGCTAATGACACAATAAGGGAGAGTGCTCAAGCCATATTTGAAGATATGGAATTTCAAACAATAAAACTTGAAAAAGGCAGACGTTTTACTGTTGTATCTGAACAAAATCTGAATAACAATATAGCAAGTGGTATACCCGTC
>JAZSES010000066.1:0-1982 GCA_045531805.1 Candidatus Limenecus sp.
CTAAAAATGTAATACCACAAATCAAGAAAAATGCTCGTTTTACCCAATCTGTAATATAAGAAACTCTACTAATCTTTTTCTTAGGAAATACCATTCTGTATAATAAAACACAGAAAAATATCAACAACATACACCAACCTAATACATACAAAGGTTTATACATATCATTTATAAAAGATTGAATTGCGGTCCATATTGAACCTCCGCTTGTGATAACTTGCGGCATCTTATTAGTCCAATTATTACTAACAGCTGTATAAACAGTACCAAAAGCATTAAAAGGATTCAATAATTTCAATAAATATACAGCTATATTAAATGCAACAACAACTAACTGTGATGCATAAAATACAAGTTCCATAATTGAACCTATAATACCTCTAACTGTTAATAAACCAACATCAGACGCTTCAGTAGAAGCTTGGTCTATACCAAGGGAAGACAAAATTGTACCCAATGCTAAATATTGAGTAAATACCTTATTCATATCACCAGAACGACCAGCACCACCTAAATATCCATTACTAACTGTATCTATACTATCAGATAAAGATGAAAATGATACATAGTTTTTAGATGCTGATGCTATACTCAATGTAGTAATAAACAAACCTTTAAGACCTTTTGTATCCTCATTTGAATATGCAACAACACCACCTGATGATGAAGGCTGTAATGTACCAAAAGCATTCTCTAACTTTAATTCAGGACCAACTTCAGTATCACCTAAAGCACTCGAATATGCAGAAGATGCAGCAGAAGATAACATAGAGAAACTATAATCAGCAGCTTTATCACCATCATCAGATGTAGCATCAGCAGCATTTAATGTATTCACCTTAAATTCATTTTTTACATCAAGTACATCAGTATAAGATGTAACACCGTAAATTGCCAAGGTGCAAAGCACAATAAGTCCGCAAATAGCAGCCTGGATAACATCTTTTTTTGGTCTCAGACCCTTCAATTTCTTGACTATGTCCATCTTTACACCCCTTTCTTATTTCTTAGGGAACAACACCAAATCTCGGTTGAAGATAACGTTGTTATAATCCCTATGTAAGTATGTCATAGACTCCGATTTCGATGTAATCAAACCAACCAAGTTTGACGGAATCGTCTGTCCAAGTACATCCTGATAACGTGCTACGCAGTTATCTGTCATGTTACCCATGATAGTATAATCTGCCTTATCCATTTCAGAAAACAGTACATCATTAAGCATTTTCTCGTTGTTATTGTACAAGAATACTACTCTTCCACCCTTACCATACAACTGTGAAAATAATGACATTAAGAAATCCTTAATGGAATCCAAAATCATATCAGCACCGTGAATAACAAGAGTATCACCAAATCCAAGATTACCTGTACAGAATGCAATAATGTTTACCAACTGAGCCATCATGATACCCATACCACGAGAACGCAACTGTGAAAAATCATAAATGGTTCTTCTTGCACCTGTCATAGAATCAATGATAGGATTTGTTGTTGTATTGAACAAGTCACCATTATTAGAAAGCAAGTTTCTAAATGTTAAGTTCAATACTGATAACGCGTGTAACTTCTCAGGGTCCCTGCTTGAACTATTAACCATCGTCTTATACGATGTATCAAGATAAGCACAGAACATTTCCAATTTAGGTACTTCCCTATGAGGAATACCAGTCACACGAAGCTTATCACGATGATTAGCAGCATCTTCATGCCACATTCTGTTATCAATGTAATACTGAGTTGCTATTTCTTCTAATGAACCTCTGATAATAGAACGGTCATTATCAGTAGCGGCATATGCCTGCTCTGCCATCAAAATCAACTTCTGCATCTGCATTGGAAACAAAATCAATTCATCATCAAAATCACCAAACATTTCAAACATGTTGATATCACCAACATTCATGTTTAACTTTCTTGTGATTGTTGCAAACTTTGGACCAAGCTTATCCAAATCACAACCAAGTCGGATCGTAGCCATG
>JAZSES010000147.1:0-2629 GCA_045531805.1 Candidatus Limenecus sp.
TTCTGTAAAATAAAGATACATTCACTTTATAAAAAATTTTCAAGACAATATAATATTAAAAAAGGGAATGGTAATAGAATAATGAATAGCCTAATAAAAACGCAAGACGGTAAGATACAAAAACTACCACCACAAAACATAGATGCCGAAGAAGCAATTCTTGGAGCAGTTTTGAGCAATCCAGTTTGCTTAAATAAAATAGCAGATTTAATCCGTCCTGATAGTTTTTACAAACCTGCAAATAGACTTATTTATGCAGCAATTGTAGAATTATTTTCAAGAAACCAAGCTATAGATATCGTTACAGTATCAGAAAAACTAAATGAACAAGACAAACTTGATTTAGCTGGCGGACGAGCATACATAAATGACCTAGCATGGAATGTTGTAACAACTGCAAACGTTGAATACTACGCAAAAATTGTACAAGAAAAAGCAATAAAAAGAGAACTTATCAATGCTGGTTCTGAAATTGTAGAAATGGCATATGATAACCAAACAACAGAAGCAACATTAGATAATGCTGAAAAGTTAATTTTCAATATTGCTCAGAAAAAAGCTTCAACAGATTTGGTATCAGTAAAAGACCTTGTTATAACAAGTTATGAACAAATTTCATACAGATACGAACACAGAGATGAGTTACTAGGCGTCCCCACAGGTTTTTATGATTTAGATGCAATGACATCAGGATTACAGAAATCAGACTTGATAATCCTTGCAGCTCGTCCTGCAATGGGTAAAACTGCCTTTGTCCTAAACATCGCACAAAATGTTGGACTAAGAGCAAAAAGACCAGTTGCTATATTCTCACTTGAGATGCCAAAGGAACAACTTGTTCAACGTATGCTTTGTTCAGAAGCTGAAGTTGATAGTCAAAAGTTAAAAACAGGAAACATGCAAGCAAAAGACTGGGAAAAACTTACAACAGCGATGAACTTGTTTGCTGATGCACCAATATACATCGATGACTGCGCAGGTGCAACTGTTATGGATATTCGTGCAAAATGTAGACGTCTAGCAATGGAAGAAAAAGACCTAGGCCTTGTAGTTATTGACTACTTGCAATTGATGGATGGTGGTTCTGGTGGCAAAGACAACAGAAACCAAGAAATTTCAGCAATTTCAAGAGGCTTGAAATTACTAGCAAGAGAGTTAGGTGTGCCAGTAATCGCATTATCTCAGCTATCTCGTACAGTTGAACAACGTCAAGACAAAAAACCAATGCTTTCTGACTTGAGAGAGTCAGGTGCTATTGAACAAGACGCCGATATTGTAATGTTCATATACCGTGATGAGTATTATAATAAGGAAGATACTGAAAACAGAGGTAAAGCAGAAGTTATTATTGCAAAACACAGAAACGGCTCAGTTGGTTCGATTGAACTATTGTTCCAAGGCGCAATTACAAAATTCAAAAACATTGCAAAGACAAACGTTTTCTAAGCAAATCATAAAAGAAACAACAATTGAGTCTACTTAATTGATAGTGTAGACTTTTTTGTAGTACAAATAAGAACCCAATACAAACAGTATAACATTAGGTATCCAAGCAGCTAAAAGTGGAATAATTTTCATCTCTTCACCCAATGATAAAGACAACGCTCTGAGCAAATAGTACAAGAAAATAATCATAATACTAAACAAGAACCCACGATTATAACGAACTCTAGGTGGAGTAATTGCCAAAGGAACGCCTAATAAAACTAGTACAAGGGTTGTAAAAGGAAAAGCAAACTTGTTATGAAGTTCAATTCTAAACATAGAATGCAACTTTGGATCATGATGTTTTTTGGAATTATTTTCAACATATTTCCACAATGCAATTACGTTATATTGAGTTGCTTCATCCTCAGTCAATTTATCCTTAACATCCATACCAAAATCAGCAATAGTTTTCGCAAACCAAACACTATTCAAAATGTTTTCTTTTTTGGTCATTGTATATGCAGCACCTTTAATAAACTGCCAACCTTCTGGACTTGTTTTCCCTGACTGTGACTGTATGACTTTTAAAGCATCTTTTTCTGAAAAATCAACAACTGTAACATTTTTCAAAGTATTATCTTCACATTTTTGAACAAAAAATAGTCTTTTAATAGAATTTTTACCATTCTCATCAGTTTTCATTTCTTTAAACGTAAAATTTTGTTTTCCATTAGGTATATTTTTTTGTCCCAATGCCCACACTGCAAGAGTTTTTGATTGAGAATTAGTAACAGGAACAACCGTCTCATTAACAAGAAAGACTAACAAACTCATCGATGCTGCAAATATAAAAATTGGCCTAGCTATACGATTTAAACCAATACCACACGCACGCATTACTGTAATTTCTGAAGACAAACTCAATCTATTTAACGTCATAACAGTAGAAAACAACACGCTCATTGGTATTGCCATAACCATAACTTGAGGCAAATTCAACAAGACAATCATTAAAGCAATATTAAATGGAATCCCATAAAGAGTAATCTGCTTAATCAAAGTGATAAAAGTGTCTGATGCAAAAATAATAGAAGTAAAAATTATAATCCCCATGATAAATATCTCTAATACTTGCAAAAGAATATATCTATCTAGAATACTCATATCATTTTTGAAATTGTTATATTTTTCTTTTATACGA
>JAZSES010000161.1:0-6480 GCA_045531805.1 Candidatus Limenecus sp.
GAAACACCCGCTTCATTTAAAGAGTAACGAAACAATAAAACAATAAGGAGATAATAAATTGTCTACAAGTATAGATTATTTTGACTATATACGAATCAGTATCGCTTCTCCAGAGCGTATATTGAAATGGTCATACGGTGAAGTTACAAAACCGGAAACAATCAACTATAGAACATTGAAACCAGAAAGAGATGGTTTGTTCTGTGAGAGAATCTTTGGACCTACAAAAGATTGGGAATGTTTCTGCGGTAAATATAAAAGAGTTAGACATAAAGGTATCATTTGTGAGCGTTGTGGCGTTGAGGTTACTGACTCTAAAGTTAGAAGACACAGAATGGGTCACATCAAATTGGCTGCGCCAGTTTCTCACATTTGGTTCTTGAAAGGTATTCCTTCTTACTTAGGTTTACTTTTAGACATGTCTTTAAAAGATTTAGAACAAGTTATTTATTTCAACAACTATGTTGTTATTGAGCCAGCTGATTCTGGTTTCAAGAAATTCCAATTATTGAGTGAAGAAGAATACGAAGATTTCATCATGGAAAATGAGGAATCTGCTTTGAAAGTTGGCATTGGTGCTGAAGCAATCAAAGAACTTCTTGCTGAAATCAATATGACTGAACTTGTTGAAGAAATCAGAAAAGAGCTTGCACAAGCTGGTGGTTCTGTTCAAAAAAGAGCAAAATTAATCAAAAGACTTAGACTTATTGAGTCATTGATTGCATCTAATACAGAGCCAACTTGGATGATTATGGACATCTTGCCAGTTACTCCACCTGACCTTAGACCAATGGTTCAGTTGGATGGTGGACGTTTTGCTACATCTGATTTGAACGACTTGTACAGACGCGTAATCAACAGAAACAACCGTTTGCTAAGATTGCTTGAAATGGGTGCTCCTGAAATCATCGTTAGAAACGAAAAACGTATGCTTCAAGAAGCTGTTGATGCTCTTATCGACAATGGTAGAAGAGGTAGAACAGTTGTTGGTCCTAATAACAGACCATTAAAATCTCTTTCTAACATCATTGAAGGTAAACAAGGTCGTTTCAGACAAAACTTGTTGGGTAAGCGTGTTGACTACTCTGGCCGTTCTGTTATCGTAGTAGGTCCTAGCCTTGAGTTGAACCAATGTGGTTTGCCAAAAGAAATGGCTATTGAATTGTTCAAACCATTTGTTGTTAACAAGCTTATTGAACGTGGTTTGGTACAAAACATTAAATCAGCTAAAAAGAAAATTGAACGTTCAGAACCTGTAGTTTGGGATATTCTTGAAGAAGTAATTGATGGCCACCCAGTGATGTTGAACCGTGCCCCTACTCTTCACAGATTGGGTATCCAAGCGTTCGAACCAAAATTGGTTGAAGGTAGAGCTATTCAGTTACACCCACTAGTTTGTACAGCATTCAACGCTGACTTTGACGGTGACCAAATGGCTGTTCACGTTCCTCTTTCTATTGAGGCTCAGACAGAAGCTAGAATGTTGATGTTAGCAACAAACAACATTTTGGCACCTGCAACTGGTAAACCAATTATTACTCCTACACAGGATATGGTATTGGGTATGTATTATCTTACTATCCTCAAAAACGCTGAAGGTGAGAATAAAACTAAAGGTTACTTCTACAGTTTTGAAGATGCTATTTCTGCTCTTGAAGCCAAAATCATTGATTTACACGATTTAATTGTTGTAAGAGATGAAAAAGGTCAAAGAATTGAAACTACTGTAGGTAGAATCATCTTTAATGAAACTGTTAGAAATTCATTGTCTTCATAATTAAAAACATATTAGAGATAGAAGACAGTCACCAAATATAAACTAAAGGGAAGAAAAGAAAAAATGAATACATTACTTCAAAAACATAATAAAAAATCAATGGAGTTCATTAACCAAGTAATGAACAAAAAAGCATTGAACAACTTGCTTGCCCAAGTTTATCTTGAGTACGGCGGGTCAAAAGCTGCTAGCTTGGCAAACAGCTTGAAAAACCTTGGTTATAAATATGCAACACTTTCTGGTACAACAATTTCTATCAGTGATTTGAGTGTTCCTCCTATCAAAAAAGAATTGTTGGCAGAAGCTGAGGCTGAAATTGATAAATCAACAAATAGATACCTTAAAGGTGAAATCACAGAGGTAGAAAGATATACAAAAGTTATCGATACTTGGTCTGAAACAACTGCAAAATTGACTGAACAAGTAGTTGAAAACTTTGATAGATTAAACCCAGTATACATGATGGCGTTCTCTGGAGCGAGAGGTAACCTTTCACAGGTTTCTCAGTTGGTTGGTATGCGTGGTTTGATGGCAGACGCACAAGGTCAAATCATCGACTTGCCTATCAAATCAAACTTTAAAGAAGGCTTGTCTGTTACTGAGTACATCATTTCTTCATATGGTGCTCGTAAAGGTCTTGTAGATACAGCGTTGAAAACAGCTGACTCTGGTTACTTGACTAGACGTTTGGTTGACGTTGCGCAAGACGTTATCATTAGAGAAGATGATTGTAATACTACAAAATTCATCACTATGACTGATATTAAAGATGGTGAAAAAGTTGTTGCTCCTTTAAAAGAAAGACTTTTGGGTAGAACAATTTTTGAAGACATCAAAGATGCTGATGGTAACGTTGTTGTTCCAGCTGGTACAACAATGGATAGAGATGATATTAAGAAGATAGATTCTCTTGATTTGCACGAATTGAAAGTACGTTCAGCTTTGACTTGTGCATTAGAATACGGTGTTTGCCGTAAGTGTTACGGTTGGGCAATGACTACTCAAAAAATGGTAGATATCGGTGAAGCTATTGGTATTATCGCTGCTCAATCAATCGGTGAACCTGGTACACAGTTGACAATGAGAACATTCCACACAGGTGGTGTATTCAAAGGTTCTGGTGCAATGAAACATATCGATGCTGATATGGATGGTGAAATCATTTCTAAATTGAAAACAAAAGAAATGAGAACCCGTCACGGTGATGTTGTACAAGTTAACATTCAAGAAGGTGATTTAGAGCTTAAAGGCGCTAAAATGACTAGAAAATACCATATTCCTACTGGCGCTAAAATGTTTGTAGTTAATGGTATGCAAATCAAAAAAGGTGCTCAAATTTGTGAATTTGAACCAACATCTTCTGGTGATGGTAGCCGTTTGACTGAAAAAGCAACAAAAGATATTAACTCTGATTTGTCAGGTGAAGTAATCTTTGAAGATTTTGTTGCTGATGAAAAGAAAGATAGACAAGGTAACATTTCTAGAACAGCAAACAAAAATGGTATTGTTTGGGTATTGGGCGGTGACGTTTATAACTTGCCTGGTGGTTCTAAAATTCTTGTTAAAGACGGTCAAAAAATTAAAACTGGTGAAAAACTTGCTGAAACTCATATTTCATCTGAACACGGTGGTGAAGTTAGAGTTGGTGAGAACCTAGTTGTTGAAGAAGTTAAATTTGAAGGAAAAACTATTAAGAAAATTGTTCAAGGTAAAGAATTGACAATTGTAATTGCGTCTATTGCGCCTTCAAATGCAGTGTTCGAAGCAACTAAAAAAGAACAATTCTGGACTGTTGAAGCAACTGGTGAAAAATACATTGTTAAATCACCAGCTGATACTTCAGTTGAGAATGGTATGATTATCGCTGAGTTAATTGACGATGAATACATGGTAAATTCTTCAGGTGAAATCAGATATCAAGGTATTGAAGTTGATGAAAATCAAATTATTACAAAACCTGGTACAGTTGTATTTATTCCAGAAGAAGTACACCAAATCAGTAAAGATGTAACTTTGAAAATGGTTGAAAGCAATACATTCGTTACTGCTGGTACTGAGGTAGTTAAAGACCTTTATACTCACATCGATGGTATTGTTGAAATTAAAGAATTTAATGATATTATTCACGAGGTTGTTGTTAGACCTGGTGAAATACACACTCTTGATTCAATTGGCGATTTGAAAGTTGAAGAAGGTGAAGTTATTGAAGCTGGTACAGTTATTGCTGGTAAAATTAAAGCAAAACAAACTTCAATCGTAACTATTCTTGAATCTGAAAATGAATCATTGGATATAGATGATTTGGATGAAGATATTGATGTAGCTTCATTGGAAGAAGATTCTATTTCAAACAAACCTGTACAAATTTTGGTAAGACCTGTTCAACACTTTGATATTCAACCAAAATCTGTAAGCATCGAATTTGAAAGCACAGATGAAGCTATTAGCATCGTTCCAGTTACTCAATTGCAGTACAAAGATGGTGCTAGAGTAAGAAACTTAGATGGTACTACATTGACAAGAACTAGTTTGGTTCTTCAAATGCAAGGTTATTTGAGCCACTTAAAAGGTATGGTTGAAATGACTGACGAGGAAACATTGAAAGTTGTTGTACTTGAGACATTGATTGTTAGAAGAGAAGTCGAGGGTACAAATAAAGCTTCATTGCAAACAGAACTTCTTGTTGAAAATGGACAAGTAATTGCGCCAAAAGAACCAGTTGCGAAAACACAGGTGCTTGCTGTCAATGATGGTGTTGCAGTTAACAAATCAGACAAGGAAGATTTGAGAAGATTGCTTCTTATCTCTGATAATGTTGAAGAAGTTGTTAAGCTAAAAACAAAACCAGTTGTAAAAGAAGGCGATTTTGTGAGACGTGATGGGGTAATTTCAGAAAGTGGTGAAACTACTCCAACTTCAGGTAGAGTAATTGCAGTTGGCAAAGACTCTGTAACAGTTCGTATCGGCCGTCCATACTTGATTAGCCCAGGTACAATGTTGCAAGTTGAATCAGGTTCTTTGGTACTTCGTGGCGATATGTTGGCTAACTTGGTATTTGAAAGACAAAAAACAGGTGACATCGTACAAGGTCTTCCAAGGGTAGAAGAATTGCTTGAAGGTAGAAAACCTAAAGATTCTGCTATCTTGGCTGAATTTGATGCGGTTGCTGAAATTGAAATTGAAGATGATGTTCCAAGACTTTATTTGGTAAATGAAAATGGTAGAACTGAAATTAAGTATCCTATCGATTCAAATATCATTGTTCAAGATAAACAAAAAATCAAAGTAGGTCAGCCATTGACAAGTGGTCCATTGAACCCACATGACGTAATTAGATTGAACGGTATTGAAGCTGCTCAACAATATCTTGTAGACGAAGTACAAAGAGTATATCGTTCTCAAGGTGTAGAAATTGCAGATAAACACGTTGAAATCATTGTACGTCAGATGACTAAGAAAGTTAAAGTTGTAGAATCAGGTGATACAAAACTGCTTCCTGGTGAATTGGTAGAAATTCAGTCACTTGAGCTTGAAAACCAAGCTGTTGAAGAAGTTGGTGGTGTAGCTGCTACATTTGAACCAGTATTACTTGGTATTACAAAAGCTTCTTTGAACACAGAAAGTTTCATCTCTGCAGCATCATTCCAAGAAACTACAAGAATCTTGACTGAGGCAGCAGTAGATGGCAAAAAAGACTTGTTGAGAGGTCTTAAAGAAAACGTAATTATCGGTAGATTGATTCCTGCTGGTACTGGTTTCTACCACTTAACAAATGCTTCTGAAGAAAAAGATAAAGAAGCTCAAAGAAGAGCAGCACAGAAGAACAATGCTCGTAAACCTTCTGCTATTTTAGAAGAAATCGAAGGTATGTTCGGTGCTCCTGACTTCACTGTAGAATAATTTGTTTATTCAATAAAAAAACGTCCTAAGTAATTAGGGCGTTTTTTATTTTACAATACTATTTTAAAATTTAGAGATTTGTGATAGTATTATCTTGTTAAAATCGTATACAGGATGCCTTGGTATTTTGTCGGAAAATTATTAAATATTATTTTAATAAAGGTTGTATGTATAGCGTTTTTTGATAATTTATTATGTCGTAGTGGCGGAATCGGTATACGCGCACGTTTGAGGGGCGTGTGAGGCAACTCGTGGGGGTTCAAGTCCCCCCTACGACAATTAAAAACAATTGAGGCGTTAAGCCTCAATTGTTTTTAATAAACGTATGGTAAGGACGAGAACACTTTTTAGGGTTCAGCGGGAGCGAGCTGAGGCTGGAGAGTTTTGTAAAAGTCGAAGACTTGAAGCACAACTCGGAATTGCCGTTAAACGCGAGTGAGCAAGACACTCCCACCATCTCCACCAATAAAAAAGCCTGCATTTAAAGCAGGTTTTTTTATTGGTTTTGTATGCGTGAGGATATAACCTATCAGGACTTTTGTGATGGGAGTTTTGGAATAGAATATTATTCGTGATATACTTGCCCTATGAATGTGTATCCAATCAATAATATAAATTTTAAAGCAAACTATTACAAAGTCCTAAATTATGGGAAAATATGTGAGTATTTATATGAAAAAGTCTGAGAAAAAAATTTTATTTGATAAATATTTAGATAAAGCTTTTGAATTACAAGTAAAGGGAAAGTTTAAGGAAGCTATCTTTGAGTATAAAGAAGCTTCAAAAATAATGCCTGAAGACTT
>JAZSES010000224.1:0-55761 GCA_045531805.1 Candidatus Limenecus sp.
ATTATATAATATATATCATTTTTAATATCCTATTTTATTATTAGTATTTATATAAAAGTTAGTTATCTTTTCTAACGAATTTATCGCCTTTGGCGTCACAAACCCCAAAATGTATCGCTTTGCTCTCGTCGAGCTTATAACCAGTAGTATCTAAGTACAAGTGAATATGTTTTCTAAGTTTCTTAAGCCCTTTAACCATTATTTGTCTAATGCGTTCTCTAGTTACTCCGTAAATTTCACCGATTTCTTCTAGCGTACGCTTTGGACCTCTTAAACCGAGATAATATTCAAGACATGTCTGTGTTCTACCATCTAAAGTGCCTAATGCTTTATATAATTGAACATGTTCTAAGTCTTCTTCTAAATATTGGTCTCCAGTGAGAGCATTTTCGTCCGCTTGCATCTCTAAAATCTCGCTTTCGTCTTGGTCGTCAAATGTTAGTTTAATATTTAACGACATACATAGATTTTTTTCTAAAGTTTCAGGGTCATTTAACTTATAAGCCGGTATACGTATCATATGAAACTTACGATAAAAGTTACATAGTGCTTTTAGCACATAGAAATGATAAAATGTACTAAATTTTGCTTCACCGTCTTCTCGCCAATCTTTCATACACTCCCACATTCCTATGGTAGCTAAGCTTTCTATATCATCTTTGTAATCTGGATGCTTATTTATATACTTATGAATAAATTTATACATAAGATTTTTATTGCGGTCCAGAAAGTATTCGAACAATTCGTTGTTGTTTGTATCTTGTTGATATAATATGCATAACTCTTCGTTAGTCAACAAATCCCATTTTTCTTTATTCATAAGTAATCTCCTTTATTTTATAGTTGTTCTACTGATTTCCACCTTAATGTAATTTTCTTAACAAGCATATCTGCTTCTAAGACATTTATTTTACCAGACAATACTCTATGAATTATATCAGCAATATCTACTGCATCATTACTTGAGCATCCTCTAGTTGTAACTGCTGCAAAACCAATCCTCAATCCACTAGTTTCATTTGGTTTTAGCTTATCATTTGGTAACATATTTTTATTTGTTGTAATGCCACATTGTTCTAATAGCTTTTGAGCTTCAAGTCCATTTAAGTGATATGAGTCTAATGTGTTTAACAAGAACAAATGATTTTCTGTATAACTTACTTTAGCACCTAGTGCTTGTAGCCTGTTTCTACATTGTTTTGTATTATGTTTAACGTGGTCTATATATTCGGCAAATTCTGGTTTAAGTGCTTCTTCAAAACAAATAGCTTTAGCTGCAATAACGTGCATCAATGGACCACCTTGACTATACGGAAATACTGCACTATTTATCTTCTTAATAAGTTCTTCACTATTTGTTAATATTAAACCACCTCTAGGTCCTCTAAGAGTTTTATGAGTTGTTGATGTAACTATGTCTGCATACTGACATGGGTTCTGATGTTTATCTGCTGCTACTAAGCCGGCAATATGCGCCATGTCTACCATGAACTTAATATTATTCTCGTCACATATTTGTTTGATAAACTTGAAGTTAATTTCGTATGGATAAGAACTCGCGCCAGCAACAATTAAGTCTGGTTTTTCATTCTTTGCTAATTCTTGTAATTGTAAGTAATTTATTTTACCATCTTCAGTTAGTCCATAATGTATAAACTGATAATCATGTCCACTAAAGCTAACTGGACTTCCGTGTGTTAAGTGTCCGCCATCATTTAGACTCATTGACAATATTTTACCACCATTTGGAAGTAATGCTCTATACGCTGCATAGTTCGCTTGTGAACCAGAATGTGGTTGTACGTTTGCATATTTACATTTGAATAGTCTACATGCTAAATCAATAGCATAATTCTCTATCTTGTCTACATATTCACAGCCACCATAGTATCTTTTACTCGGATAGCCTTCTGCATATTTATTAGTTAATATTGTAGACATTGCCGAACGCACTTCCCAACTTGCTACGTTCTCACTAGCAATTAATTCAATACCTTGATTTTGTCTTAAACTTTCTTGTAACAAAATATTATCTATTATTTGACTCATATTCACTCCTTATATTATCACATATTTCATGTAATCGTTTATCATTACTTTGATATTTCAAGCCATCAATCATTTTAACGTATATTATACCATTACGTTCTTCGATTGATACTATAAATTTGCTATTTATAAATTTATCTTGGTCTGCTACTTTTATCCACATATTATTGTCCCATTGTGTCAGAGCCTACTGCGATACCGACAAATATTGCTCCTGCTCCTAATATATAACTAACTATTGTTATTGCTGCTCTATCATAGTGAGGACTAGGAAAACCTAACCATATTGAAATTCCAATTACTATTATTAAGCCAATTAGTAAACTAAATATCGCTAATTTTTTCATATTCACCTCTAATATACACTTGTTTCATTTTTATCATCTCTAAGTTTCTTCATACGTGGAAATCTTAAACTAATCTTATCGTTTGTTTTAGATACGCTATAATCGAAGTATGCAACTTCAATAATTTTGCCTATCCACCAATCTGGGTCACTCCAACGAACTGCATCACTTATACCTGCTACATTTACTTTTATTGTACCTTCGTCATTTTCACATATAAACGAACCGATAGCTCCTTCGTATTTACCTTTACCTTCATTCCATCCAGTAATTCTTAAGTCCATACTCTGTAACTTCTTATACTTAAGAAGAGCATCTGTTCTCTTATGTTGATATTTAGCATCTGGGTCACGAAGCATTATACCTTCACCACCTTTAGCAGTTATAGTATCAAGCCATTCATCTAATTTCCAATTGTAATCTGTGTTTGGATAAACCCAAACTTTATCTAATACAGGAAGAATACTACATTGTGCACCTGTACCTTGTTCAGCATAACAGTCTAATATTCCTTTACGTTCTTTATATGGTAGTTTATCTGCAACAATATCATAAATATAGTAATGTAAATCAGACTTGTTTGTATACTTACCGTTAATAGCACCTGATGTTCTATTAAAGTCTCTAGAACCAGCATGACCTAATGTCATTATCTCACCATCAAATACTGGATATTCATTAGTCTCCCAATCTTCGTGATTATTTGTTACCCAAGACATATCAAAATCTACTTTTAACGGTTTACCAGAACGTGACTGAAATTTCCATTTGTCTTCGGTTACGTCAAAATATGCTATACATCTATTACCATCTAATTTCTCTTGTATATAGTAATACTGTTCATGATGTGACTCAGGATATTTCTTTGCTAACATTGGTGACAAATTTGTAATCATTTCGTCTTTGTTTGAATATCCTAGTTTCCATTCTCTATTAACTAGCATTGCAATAAATACTCTACACTTTTCTGGAGTAGACAACGTTGCGGTACGTATACCTGCATCTGTTGCAGGTAGTGATTTAAGACCATTTACAAAATCTCTAATAGAATTATCTTCAAACGTATACATATGCCCAGAATGGTCTTGATAGAATTTTTCAACATATGAATTATAAGTATATCCTAACTTATGTTTACCCGCTAATACTTCGAAACAGAAGTCTAAATCAATTTTAATATCGTCGTCAACCATACTTCTAAACGCTTCAACTAAATCTTGTTTGTCATTACGTCCAGGTGTTTGAATTAACTGTTCAAACAATATTCTAATCTTATTACAATTATTTTCTAATCTATTCATATTACTTACCTCTTTGTGCTTTCTTGGTACGTTTTGCAGTTAGTCTTTTATTTTTCATTTTAATTTTGTGACTTAACCAATTCTTGTCACCTTCTGTAAAATTATTACTAGTGTGCAACATTATCTTCGCCTCCTATATAGTCTTTTATTTTTCTATAACCTTTATCAGTCAAATAGTATCTGTCAAATCTTTTGTCTAATTTCACCCATTTCTCTTTCTTAGCAAATCTTAGAACAATTTCATACATTAGATCATTATCGACCGGACCTGCAGTGAACATTATTCCCATGAGTATTCTCAACAATGTTTTATATTTACTTTTCATCGTCGTCACCTCTTACGCATGCTGCTACTATTGCAACAAATACGCATACCATTACTGCGACTACTAAGAACCCGTAAAATGCCATAAACATTTTGTCGTCGCTGTTTTTATCTTTTATACAACTCATTAGTATTAACAATACTGAGTATATACCAGTTTGTATTGCATGTATTATCCAATATTTAGTATGTTTCATAGGCATCTTTATCCTTAAAGTATTCTTGAATATCACCAAACTCCGCATTATCTGGAAGTTGGTCTCTAAACTCATCAGGTACTGTACCATTATGCCAGAGATTTGAAGTAAACACTTTACGTCCATCAAAGAAATGAATTACAAATTTAGCACCATCAAAACCTCTAAAGCTGCTTATGTCGTTTTCATCGCTTATTTGATACACGACCCCTTTAGCTATTACTTGTCTTTTACTATCTTTATTCTTTACTCTTTCTAACCAATAATGTTTAGTAAAGCATTCGCTTGAACATATAACATTATCATAATAGTGGCTCTTTTCTATTTGTTTACCACAAATCTCACATTCTAGCATAACTACCTCCTACGCTTTTAATTTATAATCGCTATCAATAATATCATACTTTTGAAGTACTGTCATTTTTTGTTCAAATGTTTCACAATTAACTAATATTGCTACACATTCTCTGCATTTCTCATGCAACTTTGTCATTGATATGTGATATGCAGTGTGAATTTCTTTAATTGTTGCTTTTTCAGCATCTGTTAAACAATCATCATTCCATAACATATTAAAATTAGGAAGCATCTCGTCTTTTAGACCAGCTTTCTTTAATGCTGCAATAAAGTTTGTAATCGCTTTACCAATAGGTGATGCCTCGTTTAATTTTTGTATTGCTTCTTCTCTTTCTCTTTCGTAAGTTGTACGTTTCTTGTTAATGTATTGGTCTACAATACTTGGCTCTGTACAAATTGGGTCATTATCAAATGCTGATTTTCCAAAAACTGAATTTTTCATAATTTTCCTCGCTATTTTTTCATTTATTTCTTTTATTAGTTGTTTGTAATCAATTACCTCTCGCATATATCTATCGTTATAATTAGAGCGATAATTAACTGCTACTATTGCTGAATTTAATCTAAAACATTCAGCTCTATTTAATTCTGGATATTCTTGTCTAAAATAATTTAGACTCATACTTGGAATTTTCTTATCGTTACATAAATTCAAATATGCAGCATATAAGTCTTCTATGAATATCTCTCTACTATCACTATTCACTTTATACCATGTGTCAGGTATAATGTGAGTAGGTTCGTATTGTGACTTTGTCATTTGTTCATAATGCTCACAATCACCGGATAGTTCACTCTTTACATAATCTGGGTCATTGCTTATTATGCCTTCGTGATTTGGATAATGACACCAATCAACTTCGTTATCTAACTCACGTATATGTTCATAGTATTTACAATTTACGCAACATTTTAGTAATCCGCACATTATTCCTCCTTTAGACTATCTATTATTTTATCTGCAAAGAATGGTGCAGTTGTTCTAGTATAGTCAAACACTTCGTGCTCAATAAAATACATTATACTTCTATAGTTATTTGTTATTTCTTTATGTTTTGCTATTGCGATTGGATTATCATCACCACGCTCTAACATTTTTTGTTCTGCAATATCATTATCACAGAATATCACTTTTACTTTGTTTTTTAATAGTGACAATAAATTTACTACTTTATCAACACTTATTACCGGTTCATATTCATCGTAGCATCTATAGATTACGTCACTAATAGGTCCGCGGTCTAATACATATATCATATCACTATACGCTAATTGAGCTAATGCACTTATTAACTGGTCAGGTGTATTTCTAAATGGACTTTTAGGATGTGTATCTACTCCACAGTTACCATCTTTAATTTGCGTCACTGGCATATCTCTTGTAATTAGTTCATCGGTTATTGCATCACTTAAGGTACTTTTACCAGTACCATCTGGTCCTTCTAAATATATAATCATATTACTTCTCCTTATAGAATTTTTCCATTAGTTTGTCGTGTAGTTTACTATATTGTATTTTATATTGTCTACCATTAACTTCAGTTTTATATTGTCCTGCAAACAAATCATTTGACAACTGTATATAATTCCAAGTGTCCCATTTAACTTTATGATTTTGAAAGTATATAATATATTGTGGTTTAAAGTCTACTATCTTTTGCAAACAATTGTAGCAAGGTTCTAACATAGAATAAATTGCTCTTATCTTCTGTATACCTAGCGACTCAATATAATTCAATACAACTTCTTCAGCATGCATATATTCACCATCAATAAGTTGATTATAACTATATAGCTTACTTGGATTATCGGTGCTTAAATCATCATAGTATAATGTTACACAACAAGCAGTTTTAATATCTTCATCTTGACTGTATTTTGCTATCTTTACTAGCTGAGCTGGTAATAAGTCTTCCGCTATATCATACATAATACCAAAGCCCATATCTAATTGGTTAACAAATACAACAGGAAAGCCGGCCTTATTAGCAGCCATCGCTAATTGCTTTCTGTGCGTTTTCCACGATGGTTGACGTTTAAAGTCTTGTAATGTTAATAATACAATTCTTTGAGTAAACTCGTACTCGTCTTCGTATTCGTGAATATGGCCTATTAGCGTTCCTTCGCTTAATATATCTTGTCCACGCAGTCTTATCTTGTCATTAGGTTTACCCCAGTCACCATTCATGTATTGTTCAAATATTCTCTCTGCATTACTTGACATTAAAATCACCTCGCTTGTGTTCTTTTCTCCAATTTAATAATCGTCTATATAAGTTTAATGGTAGTTGTCCTTGTGAATTTATTATCTGGTCAATCTCTCTATCTGAGAACGTATATGACAATACTTTTTTAATTTCTTCAGTAGTTTCATTAAAATCCATTTCAGCGATACCTTGGTCTTCTTCACCATATATTTCGTTTAGTGTATGTGTAGTACCATCAATTTCAAATTGTTCGTCAAGTGAACTAACTTTATCAGTATTATCAATTATTAGTTTATTTCTATTATTTCTAATATCCATCAATACTTCGTTGTATGCACTTCTTTCAATATAACCTAAATTACCTACATACACTCCATCTTTTCCAAATGCTTTTACAATTGCATAATGTACATGTGATAACATTTCATCATACGGTTTGTCGAATGTCTTACTTAACTTATGTGCTGTCTTCTTTATCCATTGTTCTTTAGTATCTAACCAGTTCTCAATTGGCGGGTTATGAAATTGTACTAATGATTTGTTTTGATTATGTTTTAGGTTTACTAACCATTGTATATACGCTAGCTTCAAGTCATTCTTAGTAACAATATAACCTTTACAATACTTTTCAGGTATCAAATAAACATTCATTTTAATTTCTGTGCCATCTAATTTCATAAAGTATCCAATTACTACTTCACCGTTAGTAATAATTTTATACTCTTCTTCAGTCCATGTAGTTGGATTATCGTCTGTATCTATTATTAAGTTTACGATACGATATTTCTTACCATCTCTCATAGCTATTTACTCCTATAATTTAGAAACTTTATTATTTGGTGTAATGTATGTTTGTTCCTCGATATAAGGTTTTAACATATTTATATCAATCTTACCTTCAACCAAAGCAGTCATTAGTGCTCTTATTGTTGCAGATTGTTTATTAACTAATTTATTATCTAAAAGAACTTTACAGAATTTTGCTTTTAATAATCGGTCAATATAAAAGTTCCATTTGTCTTTAGTTTCTGCTTCTGTTAACTTCTTTGGCATCTTTACCTCCATATAAATTTACTATATGTCATAATTTTTTAATCATAAAATTAAACTAGGTACTCATATCGCTATATGAGATTTAGTCGCTCGCCCGTAGCTACCAACCTAGTTTAATTTTAGTGTCCAATGTATATATTATTTTATTACTTCTAATATTTGTTATTGATTAGTTTGCACTGTTCATCAATGCAGCAAGCAATGCTTGAGCTTTGCTGATTTCTTTATCTTTTCTCTTTTCAGCTCTAACTGCTTTTTCTTCATCAGTAAGTGGTCTTCTTTCAGCTCTTGGTCTATTTGCTTTGTTCTCAGCAGATAATGCAAGGATTTCGTTGTATCTGTTGTACTCATCTTCAGTGAACATATCTAAGAATGACTTAGGACCATTGCTAACTGTAATCTTCTCACCGTTTTGAAGTGCTTCAATGTATTTTTGAAGTTGTTCAATAGTCATATCTTCAGGTTTAGTTTTCTTAGTAGATGCTTTAGCTGCTTTGAACTTCTCAACTGCACCATTAACTAGTTCAGTATATTCATTAGCAGTCTCTTCGTCAAGATACTTAATGATTTCTTGTTTAACACCTGTAGCACCAAGTACTCTTGGAGCAGATGTCTTAACTTCTACTTCAAGTTCAAAGTTCTCATGTTCTGCTAAGAACTTGTCTTCGCTGAAGTATGTTCTGTTAGTTACATTGTCTTTTGGAAGTTTAATCCATGGTTTTCCTTCTGGATGTGCTTCACTTGCTTTTGATTTTTCGTTCCATACTGGACATTCAACTCTTTCTGAGCCATCTTGTGCGTCAAAGTAATATTTGCCGTCTTCTAAAATAATTTTTGCCATAATTGGTATTCCTTTTCTATCGTAACGTGATAGTACGTTGTTTGCGGCTTTCAGGTGGTCACAGCCATAGTCTCACCTTTATATATCAATAAAATAACTGAATGATAGCGGACAATCAAATATTTTATATTGATATTATATTATATGACTTTTTTGTTAAAATAATTCACTAATTTTAAAACTTATTTTACAAAACTTTATCTTTTTATACTAAAATTCAATATCATAGTAACTTTCTAGTAAATGTTTGGCTTGTGAGTCAATATACTCTGATATTATTATATCCATAGAATTACAATATCTAATAATTTCTAAATTAAACTCATCGCCTAAGTGATGCATTGCTATTCTTATGCAATTACGCATAACGTCTAGTTCTCTATCACCTTTATAGCATATACCATACAAGTGTAATGCTTCGTCTAACATTATTTGTTCTTTGTTTCGTGCTTTAGTTGCTTTCACTAGTTCTTTTGCTGTTGCAGATAAGTCTGAAATCTCTAGCTTCGCCATGCTCATTACCTCCTTTGATAATATCGTACACATATTTTATATCGTCTAATGCTTTAACAACAAATCTTGTATCAAATACAAATGATGCGTTGTTTATCATATGCACTTCATACATTATTTCATCTTCTATGCGTGCTTTCTGTGTCATAATCTTTTCAGGTCCAAATGTTAACCATTCCCAAGCTTTCTTCAACTCAAGAGATATATTCTCTTTTAATGTAGTTGCATCTAATGACATAAAGTATGCCAATAATCTCTCATCGCTGGTATTACGCATTGCGGGTCTATAATCAGCATAGGTATCTGTTGGGTCTAACATTACTATATGTCTGAATTGTCTTACTAATTCTTTCATCATAGTATATTCTGTGTTGCTAATCAATCTCTCAATCGCTTCAGTCACTAAATCACGCAAGTCATCTTTAGTATATTCCATATCTTCAAATATACTTATGTTCACTGCCGAGCGTTGTGCACTTAAGCCACTGTCTTTTGTCTTTGTTTTGTTAATGTTACGAAGTATATAGTTGTATTGTCCCCATCGAGCATTAAAGTCTTCAACAAATACTAACTTCAGCAAGTCTTCTGTCATTTGTTGTACATTAGATATTGTACCAGATGTTAAGTCTTCTAATAAACTATCTGCTTTGGACTTAGAAGGTGATGACCCTCTAAAGTCCTTATCTCTACTGCTTGGTGCAGGTTTGCCAACAGTATTAAATCTCTCATTATACTTATTCGCATCAAATATACTTATTTGTTTAACATGTTCTTTCTTTTCCATATTTACTCCTATTTATAATCTTGTTGTAATTTAGTTATCAATTCGTTCATACATACTTGTTTATGCTCTGCCAACTTCTGTAGTCCTTTAACAATTAAACTTCTAGCGTCTCTTATTGCATCTAAATCGTCAGCAAAGTCTGTAGCACCATATACATAATTGATATATTCCATCTCAAGCATACCAATATTATACTTATTTGGAAACTTCAAGAAGAACAATGCAATATCATAAGTACTATCATCTGTTTGGTTTAAGTCTCTTAACTCACCTACTTGTATATATCCTGCATGGTACAATCTTTGTAAATCTTTTACGGTCAACTTCTCAATTGGTTTATTCATAATTAAATCTAAAATGTTCATACTATATCTCCTTATTACTTTATTAGAACCTATCTTCAATATACTCTATCTCTTTACCTTCTGGTTTCTCATCGAACCATGGGCTATGGTATGTTACACCATTCATTTCTAAGTCGTGTAGTGTTTCACGATAATTGCGTTCCGAGCTTTCACCTCTTATACCCACAAACTTCTTAATGTCAGGTATACAGTTTCTCAACGTCTCTTCATCACTACAACTAAAGTAGAATGTATCATCGCTCATTGTACTATGAACAGTAACATAATACTTTTCCTCTGTTTGTCTATCTTCGTTTATTAACATATTACTCTCCTTCAACATTTAATTTATCGTACAAGTTATTATATCGTATTGGTTGTCCATCACTATCAAAGTAAGGTATGATACTATATAGTGCATCGCCTCCTTCCGACACTTCTAAGTATGCATTCGCCCATTCACTGAATGTCCACATCTCCCACTCATTTGGGTGTATGTGATACATAGCACACATTAGCGATGGGTCACCTTCTTTCGCTTTAGCACGCAACCACTCCCATCTATATTGTTCTAAAGGTTTGTTTATCTTAGTCTTTGACTTATATGTCGTGCCGTCCGCTTTAGTCACGGTCTTCCATTTGTGAGTTATCTTTAAGTCAAACAAATCATTTCTATCACGGGTTGCACCCTCACCCACTATCTCACCTAAATGGTTTCGTATTGCTGTTGCTTGTAATGCTTTTTGGAACTGCGAGTAGTAAAAGTCACTGCTCTTATTCTCATAGTTATGCGTTCGATTTGCATCTGAGCGAGTGGGTTTAGTCATTACATGTGATTTACCAATATCGTCCCGAACTTTTGACATATTATGACTCTTACCCTTATCAGAACGCTCCTTACAATTTTTACTTCTAGGATTGCGGTCTGGCGGGTATTCATGTTGTTGGTTCTTATCGGTTCGTACTTTTCGTCCACTGCTATGAAACCCTAACTCTCGTAATCTCGCGAGCAACTTCAACCTGTCGAGTTCGTCGGCGTCGTCTACTCTGTTTAGTCTGTCATCTTCACTTTCCATTATTCCTCCAAATTTTAATACTATTGATGAATAAATCTTAATTAAATAAATTCCATAGAATATAAGAATTTTATATATGACGTTTTATATATCGTTTATATATAGGTATATATGAATAAATTAAAAAATGATTACTTAGAATAATATTCTCATATTCCACGATATTTATTTATTTAAGATTTATTCCTCTTACTATATTATATTCCCAGATTATTCTATTTTGTAACTTGTGCCGTTGGGCTCTAGTGAATTAGTCATCGTAACCAAAGTCAGTATCTTTGTTTTCATGTACAAATTGTACAAGAGCCTCAGTGATACATTCTACAGTTTCAGGCATGAAAGGTAGTTCAATTGTTTGCGAACCCATAGTTATAGTAATATTTGTAGCATACAATTGGTCCATCTTCTCACTATTCTCAAATGCCTCACTTAGTTCTTTGTGAAATTCTTCTAATTGTTTCTTAATTTTGTCAATCATGTTTAATTCCTTTTGACCTGTCATCTTCAGGGGTAGTAGGTCATCTCTACCCGACGAGCATTTTACGCTCGTTTCGACTTATTCACTAATTCATCTAACTTCTCACACATCATTTGTGCAACTTGTGGAGTTAATACTTGTTTATATAAGTCTTTTACTTGCTTTGCGTCATCTTCACTCATACTATTTTACCTCTAGCGTTAGTATTATTTCATCTTTATGTATAACAAACACTTTATTTTGTTGAACATCAATAATTGTTTTATCACCATCATCAATAGTGATACTTGTGTCTTGTGCTTCTAACATATTGTCTACTAAGATACGCAAAGCGACAACTACATCATCATCCCAATCTTCTAATAATTTTGATACTAATTCTAATTTATTCATATATACCTCTTTATTTGTTATTTTGTCAATATATTCGCGGCTAATAAGTTATTTAGTATAAAATAACCATGATAGGTTATTTTGTATATGACTGTTGAATAAGTCTCATATACTCATCAAAGTCATATTTGTCTACTTCACCAAAGTGTTTTCTTTGATACTCTAATTTGTGTTTCAACTTCACTAAGTACATTCTATCTTCTTCAAGTTGTTTTTCTCTAAGATATTTCACACAGGCTCTAGTCATCTTAAAATTTGTTTTTGTTCTCTTAAAGCCTAAGTCATCATAATATTCAACTTCTTCAGCAGGAAAAAACTTTTTACCATTATAACTCATTTACTTATGCCTCTGAAACTACTTGCCAAAAGTTGATATCATTGTAAAATATAGTAGTTTCAACATTATTAATTTTTGTATATGTAATAAAGTTTTTGTCATCAATGTCATCTTCATGTACTAAATAGTCTAGGATTGGTACAATTTTCTTAATACCATTTTTTAATATAATTACTAAATATTTCATATTAACTCACTTTTAATTTTTTTTTTTTACAAAATATCTATTTTTGTATTTATTTCAATATTCTATTATTTCTTAAGAAACTCAATATATCTCTCTACACTTCTAATGTGTTCTAATTTCTCTTCTTCACTTAGTTTAGATACATCTACTTTGAAGTTAGGTTTTTCAATATATCTTTTCTTTGCATTTTCTTTTATTTCATCAATTTCTCTTTGTAGTTCTTCAATTCTTAGTTTTTCTTCATTTGTCAATTCATACTTTGTAGATGTAGTTACAACTCTACCTTTGCACTCAATTTCATTCATACCATCTTTAAGTCTATTCAAACTTATCCAAGTTTGTCCATTACTCTCTAAACAATCTTTGATATATACAACTTCATTGTTAGGACCTTTTGATGCTTGTTTGTTTATTTTTAATTCTACTCCATTATAATATACTTTATCTTCAATTCTTTCTAATTTTAACATAATTCTAATACCTCCAAAACTTTATTTTATAATTATTAAATTTAGAATAGAAATTATGAAATAAATACAAAAATATAATATTAAATTGTTAAAGTTCAATATAATATAAATAATATTTTAATTAAAAATTTTATTTTAATTAACTTATTTATTATTACAAAACTGGTAGCTTGAACTATATTAAAAATTGCACACCCGGGGTCGATATCGAAATGCGGTATATTAGAAATTATGAGTCTGGGCGCTGAAATTCTACTGAAAATCTAAGACCTTGCTTGAACCATATTAAACATTATAAATATACGCGTACGCGCGCGAGGGCTCACATATATTTTTCTAAAATTTTTTGACAAAAATACTTAACTAGTATCATTATTCTCAAAGAAAGCGAATATAATATATTAAGAGTCCGAGAGGAGGTAAGGAAATGACAAAAGCTGAACGTGAATTATGCGAGTATAAAAGTACATTTACTGATAAGCGCTATGCTGAAAAAGCATTTAAAGCAATAATCAATGCTTCATTGCAGTCCGACGCAGGTCCGTTACCTACAATGTATGATAAACAAGGTAATGAACTTCCACAGAGTACTTTAGATAGACAAGCATATGAAAATGTTAAAAGAAGATTGTTAGCTCAAGGTATTGACCGTGAGCCGCAACAAGCTGAAATGATGATAGAGAATGCTATATTGCGTGCCCGTTTTGATAACTCAACGTTTAATACTATGTTAGAGAGAACGATGGGTAAAGTTAAAGACGAATTAGTTGTGTCAGCCAATGAGTATGAGACTATGACTGATGAAGAACTTGACTTGTTAGCAGCACACCGTGAGAAACAGAAGTTACTAGCTAATAATGAGCCGAACGAAGGAGAATAAGATGATAACATTAAAAGAATTACAAGATGAATTTGGTTATCCTATATTGTCCAGCAGCGAGGTTAATGCGATACGAAACCACACAATCAATTGGGAAGGTTTAGACGGTGAGATAGCTCGACGTAAGATACTTAAAAGTTATCCTGCTTATCTACAAGCCTCAAACTTTGGTTATCAAATGACAGCATATCATTACAGTTTAGCTGCGAATTTGCAGAGAAACTATGAGAAAGGACCAAATCCTGGAATGCCGTATGGATTGATATTGTTATCAGCGCCACCGCAAACAGGAAAATCGCACAGTGTTACTGAGAGCTTCCAAAGTTGGGTACTGGCTAAGAACCCTAGATTGAGCGTATTGACACTAGGTTATGAGTCTACGTTTGCTAGTAGATTTGGTCGACGTAACAGAGAGAAGTTTAGTGAATGGGCACCAAGATTAAGCCATAATAAAATAAAGTTGCACGATAAGATACAGAGTACTGAGACATGGGAAACTATGACAATGGACCCTGTAAACGGTGTATGGGTTTCTGCCAATGGTGGTATGAGTACTGCCGGTATGGGTGGTCCAGTAACTGGTAAAACTGGTAACGTAATCGTTGTAGACGACCCGATTAAGAACATGCAGGACGCTGATAGTGAAACTAAAATTGTTACAAATATTGAGTATTTCCAATCTGTTATTGAAACACGTCTTTTAGGTAACCCAGGTTCTCTTTGTATTGTTATGTGTACAAGATGGGTTGTAAATGACTTAATTGGATGGTTGCGTAGAAACAGAAAGAAATATATTGTTGGTGACTATAACTATGCGGCTAAGTGTACAGAAGCAAATAAAATGTCTGACCCACTAAAAAGAGAGGTTGGTGAAGGTATTTGTCCGGAGATGGGTAAAGACGCAAACTGGGCAAACGTTATTGAAGAGTCGTACACAGCATCACAAGGTGGTCACGTATTTAATGCATTGTTCCAAGGTAATCCAACAAATGAATTAGGAAACTTATTCAGAATGGACGACTGGCAAGAGTACGAGATTGATAAAATATGGAACCGACCTGAAGAACTTGACAGAATATATTTGTCAATTGACGCTACGTTTAAGGACAAAGATACCAGTGACTTCGTTGCTATGAAGGTTGGTGGTATAAAGCAAGGTAATGACTACTTGCGTTATCTTGTTAGAAAACGACTGGATTTACCAGACACGTTAGACAAGATTATTAAGATATATAAAATGTTTCCAATCATAGACGTGATCTATATAGAAGATAAAGCCAATGGTCCAGGTATTGTGTCAATTATTAGAAAATGGAGACACAAACTTGGTATACCAGAAAAAGACTTTCCTTCTGTATATGCAATAGAACCAGAAGGTGGTAAGTATACCAGAGCGCAAACAGCGAGTGCTTATCAACGTAATGGTCGTTGCTATATACCGTGTGAAAAAGACGCGCATAGATTAAGTTCACCTGATGACTTTGAGTGGGAAGAGAAAGACCTAAGCTATACACATTGCTTTAAACAAGAGTTAGGTACATTCCCATTTGCAGCAAACGATGACTTAGTTGACGCGCACTCTCAACAGATTATAAGATGCATGAAGTTGTTGGACGGCGAAGAGAAGGCTGATAAGAGGCCACAGCGCTTCACCAGATATTCAAACTGGTGGCCAGAGATGTGGGCCGATTATAGAGCATTGAAAGACCCGAAAGACAAAGATGCTTTTGTTAGAATGCACGGAGCGCCTATTGAGTGGAAACCTAAAGACGAGGGTGGAACTTATGGAATCGTGTAATTGTAATAATTGTAAAAAGAAAAATAACCAGAAACATAAGAAGAGTCTTTGGCAAAAAACTAAAGATTTCTTCAAAGCTATTCTGGTGAAGCTAAATGACTGGACGAACGTAATAATCTACCTATTTGTACTAATAGTGTTCTTCCTACCGTGTATCTTGGCCTTTATATGGCCAAGTAAAACACTAGTTGCTATTGCTGTTGCGTATTTTGCATTTTGGGCTGGACCGATAACTCCCGCAATGCCAATACAATTCGCAATAACATTTGGAATACGTGCCTTATTGAACAAGTTGTTTCCAAGATTGAAAACAAGACGACCTATATTTAAGAAAAACAAGGAGGAATTAAAGAATGAGTAAAGCTATAAATACTCCAGAGTCTGAAGCATTACCTCGTCCAAATATAAAGGACAGTAGAGTACTTACTTATTTGAATGCCGATAAGTCAAATAATTATGTTAATACCGAAGAAGAGAATATGCTTGTAAACTTATGGAGACAAAAATTTCTTATAGCTGTAGCAGAATACGAAAAGTCACGTAGTAACCCTCAAAAAGTAAAGTTATGGCGTGATGCGTATGAAGGTATTATTTATAAGACTGACGAAAATGGTAATACTACGTCTGAGACTGTAAAACCATTAAGAAGATTAGCATATGAACTAATTGAAGACAAAGTCAATCCAAGAATACCTGCTCCTAAAATGAGTCCAAGATATCATGCTGATTTAGTTCCAGTAAATGCAACTGAGCATTTAATTAAGCATGAGATGGACAAGATGCTTTCTGAAGAAACTCATAATGAGTCAGAACATTCGACTTTAATCGACTCTATGAGCTGGTTTAAAGTGAGCTGGAACCCATTTGATAATACCCACGAACGTAGTGGAATGCCGATGGTTGAAGTATGTCCGATAGATACTGTATTTCCACAACCTGGTATTTACGACTATAAACGTTTAGAGTATATATTTGAAAGAAGCACAATAACCCAAGCACAGTGTAAAGATTTGTTTGGTAGAACAGTATTATCACCCGATAACAACGACTTAGTTGAGATAATTACTGCTTATTATTTAAACGAAGATAGACATTTAGGAAGATTTATTTGGGTTGAAGCTACTGGCCAAGTTCTAGCTAACGAGTTAGAATGGGCTATGAGAAAACGTAGAGAATGCGCAAAGTGTAATAAAGTTGTACCGATAGCAGCTGAATGTCCAGTTTGCGGTTCAAAGAAAATGCATTATGTTTCAGTTAAAGAAGAAAGACTGACTGAAGATATGGTTATGGTAACTAATCCATACAGAGCTGGCGCTACGATGGACACAAAACAAGATGTTAATCAGTTAGACGAAGCTCAAACTATTCCAGCTGGAACAGTTATTCCACATTATTTGATTAGACAGTTACCATTTGTACCAAGACGAAATACAAAATTAGCAAGAAGTTTATACGGTATTTCAGAAGTTGAGTTGATGCTAGAAAATCAAGAAGAAACAAACAGGTTCTTGAATAAAGCTAGTAGAAAATCAGCAGCTAGTAAGACATATATTACTAAAATGAGAGATACTGCTATAACTAATGAAAACGATGAGCTAAGTTATATTGACGTAGATGACCCTAAAGAAGTTTCAGCAATTCAGCCTAAACAAGTTATGTCTGATATTAACGAAGAAATGGCTATGGCTGCTACGCTTTATGATTATGCTAAATCAACAAGTGGTATTACAAATACTGACCAAGGTAAAGCAGATGCTACCGCTAGATCAGGTAAAGCTAAACAAATTCAGTTAGCTGCTAGTGAACAAAGAAAACAAGCGCCAAGTACTATGAGAGATGCAGCATATGCTGGACTATATGAATTGATATTCAAGTTTATGTTAGCATTTAGTGATGAAGAACGTTCATTTGTTAATATTCTACCAGATGGAACACAGAGAGAAGAGATTTGGTCTAAGTACATGTTCTTGAATAGAGACGAAGACGGTAATTTCTATTATAGAGATGATTTCGCGTGGTCTGTTGACACAGCTAGTGATATCACACAAGATAGAATGGCTATGTGGCAATTGATTGACCAAGACTATTTGAATGGTACTATGGGTAATGAAATAGACCCAGTAAGAGCTATGAAGATGTATTGGCAAATGAAAGACCAATTTGGTTATCCAACTGCTAAATTTGCATTAGCGTTTATCAATGATAGTGTTAAACACTTACCAACTCAAATTGAACAAGTATTGGTTAATAATCCTGAAGCATTACAACTTGCATTGTCATTTATACAAGATACTCAGAAGGCTGCTGTGGGCGGCGGAAGCGGAACAGCAGTTCCAGGTATGAGTGCTGGAGGAGCTAGACCAAATAGTGGTCCAGAAGGTAATGGTGCTACACATGCTGCAAATGTTCAAAAAACTAATAATAAGAATAGAGCAAATGCTGGTAATGCACAAACTTCTACGGCGTCTGCTAAAACAGGACCAATACAAGGTGGTACAGGAGGTGTGGTATAATGCAAACTTATGAAAATGAAAGAGTTATACAGCAGGGCGAAGATTGGAACCTTGATGTTAAATTATCACAATCAATTAGCGAGTATATTCCATATATTGTTAGCAAAGAAAGAGAGCATCCACATTTTGTATTAACCGTAGCATCTACTAAATTTGAGAAAAATCATAGATACGTAGAGTCTTGGTGGCAAGAGATACCTGATAGTCAACCTAGGTTTTATGAAACCGTACCATTCTATGTTGGAGAGTTTGCGAAAAATGCTGAACCAACTAAATTTAGTGATTTAGAAGCTAAAGCCGCAGAAGATGATGTAGATATTTCAGAAGATACAGCATATTATAGATTGTATCAATATACTGTTACTGGCGACCCAGAGTTTAAATATTGTTATTTAACTGATAAAGATAAAGGTACCATTAAATTAGGCTACGAATTATATGTACGCTTTAACATATTGAGTTATCTACCTGGATATAAAGGTATTAAAGGCGGTACAAGTCAATGGAATGCACAAGAGTATATGTATAGTATAACTTTAGTTAGCGGACAATTGATGAGTGATACAATAGCTGAAGCAATTGATAATTATGGTACATTAAATTGGAGACTAGATTTACCCAAACGAAAAGACTATCCTAAAGATGATGCTGGATATGAACAGTTTAGAAAGGCAGTTGCCGAGATACTTAAAAATGACAATATTAAAGAAGATGTATTTAATTTTATTAAGTTACATATACCTGACTTCTTCCAAAAAGATATTGACTGGAATAGTAACTTAGGAAGAATATGGTCACCAATTCCAATTCTAAAACCAACTAAGTTGAAGGTTGATAGTAATTTAAGAGTATTAATATAGGAGGTACAATATGAATATATTTCAAAAAGCAATTACGCCAGATATGCCTAGAGTGCTAGAAGGCGAACAAATATATGTATATGTGCCTCAAGCAACTAGTACTAATGCTGGCATAGCCAGCTATACAAATAGCGACTTTAAAGTTAACGATGGTGTGGTATCATTAAGATGGCCAGTCGAGTCATTTGCGCAAGGACCTATTGAAACTCCAAGTATTGTAAAAGTACTCGATAATGAATTCGAGTATACTGGAAATCTAGTCGAACTAGTGAGCGATAATAGTAGATTAGCTTCAAATAAACTTGAAGTGCGATTAAAACGAGATTTGCGTGATGCGTATGAACAACCTGAACTAGTGTTATTAGACCCAAATTATTTTGCTAGAACGATTGTTGAAAAAGACGGTAAAAGATATTATAAATATAATACTACAGCAATTCATTATAATATACCACAACATTTGAATAGCGAACAACAGGCTTTGGCTAGAGAGAATATAAGCGCGAGTAGTTTATCAGACCTAGCTTTTGTAAATTCGCGAATTGATAATTTATTACAAACCGGTGTATATACTGTAAACGGTAAAAGCGGTGATGTAATATTGAAGACTAGCGACATCGAAAATGATAGTGATTATGCTAGTAAAGATTTTGTAAACAGCTCCATAGCAACAAGTACTTCTACATTTAGAGGCACCTATGATAGTTTAGAAGCCCTGTTAGCGTATGACGGTGAGAAAGACGATAATGACTATGCTTTTGTAAACGAAGTAGATGATACTGGAAATTCAAGTTATAATCGATATAAATATGATGGACAAAATTGGGTATATGAATATAAACTAAATAATTCAAGTTTCACAGATGCGCAATGGTCTTCTATAAATAGTGGAGCTACAGAAGCATTAATAGCTCAAATACTAATTAATCAAACTGAGTTCAGTAATTACTTGCCTTTAACTGCTGGCAGCAAAAAGCATTTAACTGGTACACTATATGCAGACGGAGGTGTCGTAATACCAAACAATGTACCTTATAAGTCTGTTACAAGTGATAATAAAGAAATAACATTATTCAGATTGGCTGCATCGAATGCAATTATGATTGGCGACAGTTCTGGTAATTACGATATGGCTACATACTCGCTATTTAGACCAGTAACTGGTGCTACGAAAGCTGCATTAGGCTCGCCACAATATAAATGGAATTCGATACACGGCATCGAAATATATCAAAACGGCGAACAAGTTGCTAATAAAAGTGATTTAGACGATTATCTACCATTGACAGCTGGTTCTGAGAAACCATTGACAGGTCCGTTGCATCTTAAATCAAGTGCAGATTCTGTATGGTCGACAGATGCTGGTATCGTGTTTGACTCCGGTGCTACAATAGGTTCATTAGATAGTGGTACATTAGGTCTTAAAGCGAAAGGTAGTTTCTATATAAGAATAGGCGATACAACCGAAATTAACGTTGATGCTAGTTCACTTAGACCTTCTAGTAAAGGTGGCTCGTCTTTAGGTACTTCATCATATCAATGGCTAAATCTATATGCAACTAATCTATATCAAGACGGTAAGCCAGTAGCAAATCAAGAATACGTAGATCAGAAAGTTGCTGATTTGGTCGGTTCAGCACCAGAGACGTTGAACACGTTGGTTGAAATAGCAGCTGCGCTAAAAGACAATGCTGATATTGTTACTGTATTAGAAGAAGCAATAGCTAGTAAAGCACCTATTTCTAGTGTTCCAACTGAATATATCAAAACAGCTGCGCTATCTGCTGATTTGAAAAAGTTAATATTAACTAAAGCTGATAATAGTACTGTTGAATTTAAAGGTGGAGACGTATATAAAGGTACTTGTGAAACCGGTAGTACTAGTACTACAAAAGTAGTAACTTGTCCAGGATTTGTACTTGAAAAAGGCGCAATTATAGATATAACGTTCAAATATAGTAATGGCGGCGTAGTATCATTAAATGTCAATAACACTGGTGCAAAAACAGCACAATATTATGAAATAGGTCTAACTTCAGATTACAATACGATCACTAGAGCTGGTGGAGCAGACAAATCTATCCCTTATGGTGGTTGGAGCGCGGGAGATACTGTAAGATTCTTTTACGATGGATCCGATTGGATTGAAATAATGAATTTAACACAAGGTATATCATATTCGATACCTTATCAAGCAACAAATGCTTACAAATCGAGAACACAAGCTACTACTGATAATAGCACTAATATTGCTACAACAGCTTTCGTACATACTGCAATAGAAGCAGCATTAGAAGCTGGTGCTGGTAATGAAGGTGTATATTTACCATTATCTGGTGGACAGATGACTGGTCAGTTATTGTTAGACTCATCAGGTCTGTTATTTCCAAACATGTATAGATTAAGTGGTAATGGTATTGACCCAGTTAGTGAAACAGGCGTTTTCAAAATATACGAAGCAGACGGTATTGGAAGTACTTTAAGTTATAATTATGGAACAGGTATATCTGAACATACTGGTGCGATTACATTTACGAGCAATGCTACATATTCAACAACGTCTCAACCAACTGCATTATCGTACGGTAGATTACAAGCATACGGGACGTTAAATATTAATGCTAATACAGATAATTCTGGAACCGAATATGTTAATATAACAGCAGGACATGGATGTTCGTCATCTACTGCTGATGGTTTGAGTATAGGAACAGATACACTAACGTGGAAGGACCAACCTGTTATTCATAGTGGTAATATTAATAGTTATATGTTACCGGCATATAAACAAGATAGTATGAGCGGTAAATGTCTAAGATTGTGCCAATTGACATCGTCAGTAGGAAGTGGTTTTGCATATGCGGTATTTTTAGTATCGGGTATTGGTGATTATGGTGGTAAGTTCGCTGGCTCATATCTAGTTACAATGGGTACTAGAGGAAGTGCTGAAAATAGTATGAAAATTACAGCATTGCAGACAGGCAGTAATATAAGTGATACAAAATTTGGATATGCGACTGACCCAGATAATAGTAATTTAACATCTTATTATTGGATAGGCGATGATTATAATTTTTGGCCATCGAGAGTTATTTGTTTAGCATCTGGTGGTAATACTACCGTTAACGCAACACCTACTATTGTAACAAAGCCGTCTTCGTATACTGCGGTAGGTATAAACGGAGATATGGAATGTAACAATTTAAAAATAAACGGTACACTAACAATATAAAGGAGGTCAAAATGAGAGAAAACAATGTGAACGTGCAAGTGTATTCTTCTTGCAATTGTAGTTGTAATTTTTGTAATTTTACAGATAAATGCTACAATAAAATTGATCCGGACTTTGTATTAAACTATGTAAACGAACATCCGAATATTAACTTAATATTACTAACAGGCGGGGAGCCTACGTTCGCTATCAACGAGTATGCTAAAATTGTGCAAAGCTTAGATATTACTGAAAAGAAAGTAGTTCTTCAAACAAATGGATGGTGGGGTGAAGCTGATGATATCAAGCAAGTTATCAAAGATAATCCACCAACTTGTGTGCATTTAAGCGTAGACTCAGAAAAGCAAAAAATTGTTCCATTAGAAACAGCTATAAAAGCATATGACTTTTTAGTCAAAAATAATATTCAGGTATTTGTAGTAAATCATCACGAAGAAACAAATGAAGCTGAATTTGAATATTATAAGAGCTTATTTCCTAATATAAAATACGGTCGAATAGTAAAAGATGAGGGCCAAGAAACTGATTGTGGTGTTGCACTTTTAGCAACAAATACTGTTGGTAGACTAGACATAAAAGGATGGAGGTGATAGTATGGCAAACGCAGGAGTAAGAGGCGGTGGCGGTGCAGGTGGTGGTGAGTCATCATCCGATAGTTTCACCGGAAGTTCATCGGGCGGTGCTGGAGTAGTTTATTATTTCAGAAGTAGCGTAAAACCGATCTCATACAACAATAAAATACGAATGAATGTTAATGGTACATTGTATATTCCCTGTTTTTTCGAAGGTCCAAATTCATATGGTAACTATAGCTATTATAGCAGAATTTATCTGAGCAGACCAAATGGAATAGTCACACCAAATCACCAAACAAATCGTACATACAATCTAGGCTCAAATGCAAAAATATATCAAGCGAATAGCGGAACGTCTGGAACGTATACAGAGATTACAGATATGACAGGATATCAAGGAGTATTAAGTCATGCGAGCAAAATCGCTGATAAAAACGGTACTAAATTGAATTTGTTATATTTTTCAGATAATACACCTTCTACAAAATACGTTACTTCTAGTTGGGATTACGGCGAAATAACAAGTAGCACGACTAAAAGTTTACAATATTCGTGTGGAGTAAATGGTTATAATTACTGGTATTTTGTACTACAAGCTGGCGGAGGTGGCGGAGGAGGTGCTGATAACTCGTGGGGGTTATTTAACTATGCTGCCGGAGGCGGTGGCGGTGGTGGCGGTGGAGCCGCAGGATTTATGGTAAGAGTGCCTTCTGGTGCGAGTTGGAATGCTGTGATAACTGTCGGAGGAGGTGGCGACGGTGGTTCTAGCGGTAATGGTTCTCGTCCAGCTGGTAGTGCCGGAGGAGATACTCGCGTACAAATAAAAAATGCTAGCGGTACAGTCGTCGTAGATTTTACTGTCGGAGGAGGCAAAGGCGGTGGAGGTGCTAACGGAGACTCTGCTGGAGGCGGTGGCGCTGGAGGACAATGTACTGCTTCTAGCAGTTTAAGTGATCCCGACTATCTATTTTGTTTTATAGTAGACGGAGGCGCTGGAGGAAGCGTTGGTCAAGGCGGCGGTGTAACACATTCATCTTTTTGGAATAGTCATACGACACCTGCCATAAATCCGCATACTTTCAATCCTCATAAAGTTGCGCAAATAGATAACGCCGGAGGCTATACTGGGTCTCAAAACGACCGCGGCGGTGGTGGAGGTTTATCTTATATGGGCAGCGGAGGATATTATTAAGTTAGTTAAAATATTAAAAATATTTTTGACAATTTTTACCAAAATGTTACGTAAAGTAAAACCAAAAACATATAATATAATAAGAGATAGTAATCTATCTCTATGGATAGCGAAAATTTATACCCGGGACTAAATTGGAACTATCGGTAAAATATGGAGGGAAAGCAAATATGCCTGAATTTGCAAGTAAAGGAGTCGCAGGAAGCGGCTTAGGTCTAGGTATAGCTGGCACAGCACTTGGACTATTAAATAACGGCGCCGGCGGAGTATTAGGTTTGCTAGGCAACAATTGTGGATACAACTATGGAAATAGAGCAGTATCAACTTTTGAACTAACACAAGCTGAGAAAATCTCTGCACTAGAGAGCGCGGTAGCACTTAGAGATGCTAATGTTTACGGTGACCAAAAACTATTAGAACTTTATAGATATGTTGATGGAGAGCTAAAAGACATTAGAAGAGAAATGTGTGACAACAAATTATCACAAGCGGTAATAAACGCTAAGTTCGAAAGCGGTATCGACGTATTAGGTACCCAAATCGCGTCAATAAACAATACACTTTGTAAGTTGACAAGAGTGGTAATACCAAATTCTAGTATATGTCCGGGATGGGGTGATGTTACTGTAACTGTTACACCAACTACCACTCCAACAACCACACCAACGACAAACGGCTAACCTATCCACTATAAAATTTAAAAAATAATGGAAAGTGGCTAGGATATAATGTCCTAGCCACTTTTATCTTTTAAGGAGCAAATATGATAGTAAGTATCGACCAAATACAAAATGGCGTAGTACGATTTATTGAAAATGAAATTAGCGCAAAAGCGGTTGGTTTCGACAAATTTAAAGTAAATTTTGTACTTCCTAAAGTGCCAAAGATTATATCCGATTTAATGGTACAATATAAAGATAATATACTATTAAAAGAATACTTCGACGAAAATGGCAATGTTAAACTAAATGAACTATATAATAGTGCTAAGACTGCTATGCAAAAGAGTGGTCAGTTTACTTTTGCGGGCTTAATATTTAAAGAAGCTGACGTCGACTTAATGTATGAATATATTAAGTCAATGTAATCGGAGGTTATATGCATAGAAAAATAATTAGTCATATAATTGACCACGGTACATCTGAGCACATGCATGAATTAAAAGAAGTGTTGTGCAAAACAATTGATAAACTAAAAATGATTGACCATGACACATACAAAGAGATAGAATATTGTTTATACAAAATAGCATACGGTGAGCATCTAAGTGAAGAGCTAGCAAAAGTGTGGGTAGCTAGTATGAAAAACAAAGATGGTACACACGGTGAACATTGGTCTATCACTCAAACTGAACAGTTTAATACCAATTGTGATAAATACGAGTGGTATGCTGTTTTAAACATGATGTACAGTGATTATTATAGTAGTAAATTTACAACTGCTGACTATGTAGAATTAGCTAGAAACTGGTTTAATGACCCAGATGCTAATGAAGGTAAGACACTAAAATATTATATGCTCGTTGTTAGATAACGGAGGAAATAATGACAAACGACGTACTTGAACATTTAAAAGCTATTAAACGTGAAATAGCTATGGTTCGCGAAGCAGTAAACAATTGTATAAAATACTGCGATGAACAATCAAAACTAAATGAGCAATACCGAGAAGTTATAGATACTCAGGCAAAGAAAATAAAAGGTTTGGAAGTAGATATTCAAATCTTGAAAGACGGAGGTAATATATAATGTTTTTACAATGGATAGAAGCGAATGCAGGTTCGATTGCACTAATCTGTTCAATCGTAGTAGGTGTATGTAGTGCGGTTGCAGCAGTTGCCAGTATGCTTAAAGCAATTAAAACTGGTAGAGTAACTACCGCGCAATACAATGAGCTTCGTGATAAAATCGGTGTAACACAAGAAGGTATTGTAGAAGCTTTTAAACAAGTTAAATTTCCAACTACTTGGAAAGTAGACTTAAGTAAAAAGTTTGACGCTAAATTCGACGAATTAAGCAATAGGCTATATAACAAACTTGTTAATCAAGATGAAGCAAAAACAAGGTTAATAATTTATATGGCGAAAATTATGTCAAACACTGCAGCTTATCATAAGCTAACTGCCGACGAGAAAGCTGAGTTGACATCACTATTAACAATTGTTAATGAACTAGAACTAGATAAATAGGAGATATTATGAGCAAACCAACTATTAAAAAATTAAAGTATCCACTTTGGTATAATATTGTGTTTGCGGTTCTAACTATTGGAATACCACTAGGCTTATTTGTGTTTGAGTGTCTAACTGCTGCTCAAACACAAGCAGGTGTAGTGTTTAAGGTATCATTTGTAGCAATAACCCTATTGATAATAGCTTGGTTGTTTTTGAACCATTTTGTTATTAAGAAATTCAAAGAAAAAATTGCAGCAAAGCAAGTGTTACTCGAGCATGATTATTCAGCTCAAGTTGGAAACCCAGACGCATTGAAAGCTTTGTGGTATGCTAATGAAAAATGGTTGACTCTATTTGAGTTAGTCGGAGTATTATTATACGGAGGACTTGGAGCTTTAATACTTATTGCTGTACAAGGTGCAGTGATTAAAGTTAAAGGCATACTAATCATAACAGCAATGTGTTATGCAATAGCATATACTATGAAATACTTATTGTTGATTATGAGAAAGGAGGCTGATGATGAAACAGACATTAGAGCAGAAAAGTCAAAAGCTAATAAAGTCAACGATACAAAAGCTAATAGCAAAGATTAGTGTATTTGCAGTATTTGCTGCATTGATAATTGTCGGCATATCTTATGCCGGTTTAACGTTCAGTATAAGCTTAAAAGTAATTGTAAGTGTAGCAATACCTTCTATAATTTTAGCATTGTCTTGTATTATCCTTTACGAATTATGGATAAAGACCGGGCGAGATGATGCTAAAAGCGAGAAAGAATATATTGAATTGTTGAAAGAATACCAAAAGCAATCTAGTCATCTAAATGAAGACGTGATGCAAGAATTTATTGAAGCTGAAAAACAAAGACGTTATAATGTTGAATACAATAGACTTACACATGAAATAGACAGGATAACAAAAATTGTAAATATGCTTAGTGAACTTAAAAAACCAAGTAAATTAGAAGCAATTAGATTATCCATAAATAAGCATAGATTAGTTAAACTAACTAAAGCTAGAGAGTGTATAATTATCGATATGCCATATACATATAGCGAACAATTTGACCAGCTTCGATATGCAGCTGACGAAGGTAAATTAAAAGAGTATAAACCAAATGATACCGCGATATACGTTAGCGGTAGAAGAGCTAGAAAATATACTACGATTATAACGACAACCTTAGTAGGTCTTAATATAGTATCACCAAGTATTGGTGGACAAAATTGGTTTATAGCATTGTTTATGACTTTATTGTCAGCAATTGCTTTAATATCGTCACTTATATCAGGTTTTAGTACTGGATATAATGCCATAGCCGTGTCTAGTACTGGTGTATATAAGACAGCTTTAAATTTTATTGATAAAGCAGAAGCATATTGTGCTAAATATAAAAAGCAACTTAGATATGTACAAATCGAAGAAATATCTGAAATACCTGATGATATTAATAAAGTTGAAGAGACCGAGCAACCTCAAGTAGAAGAAGTCAAAGCTGAAGAAAGTCAAATATCTATGGAAATTTTTGACAATTTATTAAAATAAGTGAATTTATTCTTAATAAACTGAATAAAATATAATATAGACAATTGATTATCGGCAATCGTCTTTGAGCGAACGAGGTTGTGACGCTCGCAACCAAAAAGGAACATAGTAATATGGAAAAAGAAATTGCAGGTCAAGAAATTGACGAGGACATTGAATTAAGCGTTGACGACTTGTTCAAAGATCCAGAGGATTCGCAAACTCAAGATAACAGTCAAGGCCAAAGTTCTGATGATAGTAAGAATGATGGTAACGAAAATCTAACTAAGAATATGACTAAACGAATTAACGAAGTTAGACGTAAGACAGAGTTAGAAGTTCAAGATAGAGTAGCTAAACAAGCCGGCTATGCGTCATATGAAGATATGATGAAAGCTACTGAAAGAAAAATAGTTGAAGACCAAGGATATGACCCAGACGAAATAAACAAATTATTGGAACCACTAATCGAGAAAAGATTGAGTAACGACCCAAGATTTAAGAAGTTAGAAGAAATCGAAAGTCGTGAAAAAGATGCATATTTATCTCAACAACTTGCTGCTATAAATAAGATTTCAGATGTTAAGTATAAATCAGTTAATGACTTACCAGATGAAACATTAAATTTGTTTGCAAAGGGTGTGGACTTAAAACAAGCATTCTACGCAACCCAAGGCGAAGGTCTATTAAGTAAAGCAGCAAATAAGGCGAACAACGGTTCACTTAATCATTTAGCACCATTACCAAATGGAAATGGAGTCAAAACACGTGGTTTAAACGCTGATGAAAAAGCAATGTATCGTATGATTATTCCAGGTATAACTGAAGAAGAACTATCAAAGAAAACAATTGAAATAGACTAAGGAGATAATGTATGAATATCAAAGAAGGTTTTAGAGCAGAATTCAATACAGGTTATCTACAAATCGAAACTGTTTTGCACCAAGCATTGGTAAAAAATGGAATTGATAAATCTGTACATGATGCTACAAAAACAGGCTATGGTGTTGGTAGACTTGTAAAAGTAACTAAGAACACTGACGGCACTTACACTATTGACAAGCCTAGTACAGGTGTTGGTAGTTTAGCAGCAGGAGCTAACGAAAGTGCAATTACAACAGCATTGGCTGCTGGTATTGGTGATGCAACTCACATCATCGCACAATCTGATAACACAATCAGAGATACTATTGACGATTACGTTAAAGACGAAAAGTATGACGGAATTGTTAAAAATTCACCAACTGAATATAAGACAGTTGCTGTGTACAAAATCGTTAACGCTGACGATATAAAATTAGTAAGAGTTTATGCATAAGGAGGAAGTGAATAATGCAGTTTTTTAATATTGACAAGGCATTAAGCCTACCGCAAATATTTAATGTAATGCATAACGCACTAGATGAGCTTTATGCAAAACGTAACGAGGAATTCCAAAAAGATAACCCTCTAAAGAAAATCTATAAGATGGTACCACTTAACCAGTTCCAAAAAACTTTCGGTTCTAGTATCGGTTTCAAACAAGCTTTCGAGCAAACAGTTGACTATGCTAGCTATCCAGGTTTCACAAACGGTAATGGTTTTAAAGCTACTATCGGCTACAAACCATTCAATGGTAAAGTAGTATTTACTTGGCAAACAATTCTAGAAGGTGATACTGCTGGAATGAGCGAAACACTTTCTGAGTACCAAATTGCTTGGCAAAGACAGCTAGTTGAATATGGTATGTTCGCACTAACTGGTTTCTTCGGTGGTAAGATTTATGACAAAGTATCTAAAACTCACATGAAGATACAATCAGCTGATACTGAAGATGGTGACCCAATGGGTGATGTACACAATCCAGTATTCTGTAACGCACATACAATTGTTAGAACAGATGACATGACTGACGAAGTATTTAACAAAGCTAAACAATCTAACAAGTACTATATCAATGTAAAGCTTGATGGTACAGACCCTCTAGCATACGCTAAGATTGCTGATGGTTTAAATCAAATTAAAGTTAGAATGAACAAGTTAAAAGACGATAACAACCAATATGCGGGTCTAAGAGGACGTAAGTTGTTAGTTGCTACTGAAGACGCTAGATTAAACGGTGTTCTAGACAGTGTATTAGCAGCAGATGACTTCTCAGCAACTGTTGGTGAACCAACTCTTAACTTGGCAAAAGGTAAGTTTGATACTTACTACACACCATACCTTGAAGGTAATCCAGACCAAGAAATTCCTATGTTTGCTACAAATGAAGCAGATGGTTATGCTCATGGTATCTTGATGCTTGACCCTGAATACAACAATGCTAACAAAGGACCTATGATGGTTGAACGTCTTGGCTTCAGCATGAAAGCTGTTAAGACTGACGAACCAGAAGGTATCAAATATCTTGGTAAACAAGCATTTGACTTCTTCTGTCCAACATGGAGAGGTGTTGCTTATATTCATATTGGAGTACCAACAGGTACTAAAGGTTCTAAGAAATGGAATGACCCTGAGACATTTACTCCAATTGAACCAATGGCATTTGGTAAAGCAGTTACAATTGTTGACGAAAAAACAAATGAAGCTGCTACTCAAACTACAAATACTCAAGGAGAGTAATCGATAATCAAAAGTAGACCTGAGATTACTTAGGTCTACTTTATTTTTAATTAGAGCGCTGCCATAAAACTCCTGTCTGGCAAGCTTGCTCTATAACCCTACGGGGGAGGAGGATATAATATGTATACATACGGTTATTTAAGAGAAGCGACAATGGCGCACATTGATTTAGAAGAACAAGAAGCTCAAGATATGAACTTACTTAAAAAGTTTCCAATCTGGGCAAATGAAGCAATGCAAGCTATTTGTGGCACAAAACCGAAACATAAGTACTTTGAGCCAAAGATAGTAAAGGAGTATAAACCTGTTGTAGAAGTATACTACAATGACGGTTCTATAGAACATAGATTTGCTACCGATGACGAGAAGTACTTTTTTAATAGCGAAAATAACACAGATATTAAACTACCGGAAGGAGCGGTAGATATTAAATTATGTGTTGACGAAATTGAAATAGAAAAATATAATAACGAACAAAACGTTTATCTAATCAATAAAGGTATATTATTACCAGAGGACTATATTGCTTTTGCTAATAAGCAAGCTTTTAGAAAAGAAACTAGATACAATAATCTTGAAGATTATATTACCAGTATTTACGATTGGCAAGACAATATGTGTAATGACTATTGGGGTCCAGTTGGTAAAAATGATTATATGATTGTTGGAGCTAGAACTATAATATTCAATAAAATAGGTGAGTATAAGATACCATATAAAGCTGTTTGGTATAGGTTCACATCAGCTATGAGTGACCACGACGAAATAGATATGCCGGTAGATATATTTAATTGTATACCGTTATATATTGCAAGCGAAGCATTACAAATAGACTATGCTCAAAAAGCACAAATTAAAAGGTCTGAATTTGAAATGGCATTAGCGCGTGTTACAATAGATAATCAATTACCAACAAAACAAATTAGGCCAATATTTTAGGAGGTGCTAAATGGGAACATTTAAGAGAACACCTTTTGAAATAGATACTACTGTTAGAAACGGCAGCAAGTACTTAAATCAAATGCAGTTTAATGGTATTATTCAAAATAACAATACATTTGACGTAGACCAAAATTCGCTAACAGATGCATTAAATGTATATGTTAACGAACAAAACACTTTGGTTAGTAGAGAACCTTTGATAAAAGATAACATCGAAATTGATTATCCGACTAAAACAGCTCAGCTTATTGACATTAAAGAGACTAATAATGTTAAAGTGTTCGTTTTTAAAGATAGCGAAAAATATACAATAATTGCTTATAAAAACGGAGCATCCGATAATATTACTGATATTACACAATATTATATAACTATCTTTAATCAATATATTATCTGCTGGAATAACTCAGGAGCGAAAGTAATAGATACTAACGCGGATTTAAAGTGGAAATCAATGAATGATTTTGCCGAAATTCCAGTTACAAAAATTACAGCAGGTAGTAGTGTAACTACTTATGAACGAAATAATCTAATTCCAAATGACTACAAAGAACAATATATTTATAAAAACGGTATTGAAAGTATGCTGCCAGAACCAACGGATAATGCTACTATTACTGGAGAAATAAGCACAAATGCAGGTGTGCTTGAGATTACTAATCTACAATTAGAACAATCATATCTTAAGTATCAATTGATTAAACCGTTGAATATTGTTGTAGACAAAAATTCTCAAGTGTCTTTTAGTACTAATAGCTCGGGTATAACTATTATAGCGGTAGCATCGCAGGAGTTTGTATATTTATCATATGATGCTGGTCAAACATTTATTGCAGTTAAATTGCCGGGCAGAAGTGTATCAAACGAATTTACAATACGTTCATTAAGTGATGATGGTGCGACATTCTTTTATTTGCATCCACGAGAAGGTGTTTATTGTTTAAGTACTGACGAGTTAAATTGGGAATTGATTAAAGTAAGTGATGCAGACGATGGCTTTGACGGAACGGTTATTGGTTATCACCTACTAAATAAAGAAAATTTTTGTTTTTTAACAAATTATAGCGGCGCTGTATATTTTTATTTCAAAGGTGTAAATATGAATTATGCTAGTGGAATAACACGCGTAACTAATCTTAGTAGTCCTTTGTCTATAGAATACAGTGATGGATTTAACTATTTGACTAGAATGTGTAAGATATTCTATGACAGTGTAAATAAACGATCTATCGCGCTATATTGGTCAACTACTAACTACTTAGTAGCTATGGTTGGTAGACCAAGCACTCAAAGCGCGGATAGCGCTCTTACTAGTATTAAAAATTCTTATACGGACTCAAGAACAATTGAAGACGTAGACTTTAATTCAGATACTCGTATTTTGACTATAAGTGGTATAAAATATGACGCAGATTTAGCGTGGTATTCAAAATATACTACAACAGTGAATTTTACAGATATGAGCGGCACTATAGTTAGCGATGATTATAGTCAAGATTTAACAAATAATCCAGCATATCAGCCTAAAGAAAACGACGTATATTATCATTTTCCGTTCAAACTAGATACAAATATGTATATTGATGCAGGTGGTAGAAGCTTAATTGATTATTCTACTGATACTCAAATATATTTTCCAACAGTTGATGGTAAATTAGGCCTCGGTACATATAGATATCCTAAAATATCAACGGACGGTAATGGGAAGTTTATATTATATTCAGTATCAAATGGTCAATCCGACTTTTGGGATTTTGAAGCTAGTTGGATATTCACAAATATTTTAACCGATAATGATGAAGTCACTATAAGTTACACGTATAAGTCAAACGATAGTATTAAGTCGGTTCCAACACTATCATATAGTGGTTCTGAATTATTTTTAGCGTTTGACAATACTTTAATGATTACTAAAAACACAAAAGACGGCGAAAACACGCTCTTCAACTTGCCAAAAGTATACACACAATCTTTTGCGAATAATATCGAAGCCATTATAAATATATCAACTACTGAGTTAGCAATATTCTTTGAAAACGGAATAACAATTTGTTCAAAGGTTACTGACGATCTTTTAGGGTATAATTATAATTTAGCTAAAACTAGATTAACGTTAGGTACTAAATTCGGTGATAGTGTTATAAATACTGCAGACGGCGCAAGTACTTTATACGCAACGCCTCGAGGTTTAGCAATCATGAACTATCAAGCGTATATGGCAACTACAGACCAGACGTTACAATTTGTTAGTGACAAAATATATGCTATATGGAATAAATTCTATTTATCGAGCGAAAACATAACTTTAGTACAACATGGAGATTATATATTTGTTTACAACACAAGTAATCAATACTTAATGTTAGACTTACGTAATTATAGTTGGTGGAAATTTGAAATACCATTTAATATTAAAAAAATAATAACAGACCAAATCGACTTACGCGTTATAAGTGATAAATTATACAAATTTAAACATATAAATAACAATACTGACAAAATAGAAGATGATTATGTAGATAATCAATACTATGATGTTGACAATGAGCCAATACGATGGATGTTTATGTCGCAAAGATTACATTTCAATTTACCTAATCATTACAAAAATATGAAACAATTAGTATTTCATATGATACAATCAACCGGACATATTTCTACTTTTAACGCACAAGTTAAATTGTATCGAAACAGTGTAAACTATAAAGACATGGAAGTTATACCGTTTGACTTCAATTTTGCAGTAGACGAGTTTAGAACATTTGTTAAACGCTTCAATTATTGGAAAATAAACTTGTTGCAATATGGTGTTGCGAACGACGATAAAGCAGCGGTTCCAGCGAGACTAGTGTGTAACGGAATAGATATAAAATACGAAATAGGAGATGAAGTGCGTTAGCACAAGGAGGTGATAAAATGAGTATGAAAGGATACTATGTACCAAATCGAGTATCAAATGAATATGTTGATAGTAAACGAAATGAACAAGGCGCGTATGAGTATGATACATATTTGCAAGATGTTGGTATGAACACGCAAGCTGCTATTCAATCATTAAATAAAGATTATTCTTCGGCTATAAATAACGCATATTCGCAATACTTAAATTCCAAATACACTATTGCAAATAGTGATATGATACAAGGCGCTAAAGAAGCATATTTACAAAAACAACAGGAAGCTCTTCAAGCTAACGTAGCTCAAGCAAGTTTAACAGCGGCTGAGACTAAACAACAAATATTACAACAAGCATATGAACAGCAAAATGCTATTGGTTCAGCTTTCCAAACTGAAGTAAATAATATGGAACAAGTTGGTACAATGTTAAGTGGATATATGGAATACCTGAAAGGTGTTACGGGTGATAATGGTTCATATTATGATGCAATATTAAGTGGTAAAGGCTTAACTGAATACGCTAAAGATAATGATATTTATGCAGAAGATATTTATGATGAGTTGTATAATGCTCAACTTAAAGGATATACCGATGAAGACGGCAAACAAGCATTAGGCTGGACAGATTGGTTGAACACACAAATCAAGACAGATAAACAACAACAATGGTATGATTGGTATATGGGCCAAGGTGGTTACGAGCAATTCCGAGACGCATATAGTAAAGGTATATATACTAAAGAAGAAAGTGGAGCTGGTGCGTATTTAGCCGAACAAAAACGTAAACAAGATTATGAAGCCGCGAGAGCTAAAGCTGAAGAAGAGTATAACGTTGAGAAGTATAAAGCTGAGCAAGATTATAACGCTAAGCGTTCAGAGATAGATGAGCAAATGAGTAACATAAATTTACAGCACCCTAGAGTGTTCTTAGGAAGCGGAGACTATGGACATTTTGATTTTGGTAAAACAGCAGACACAAAAATACGAGATACAAAAAGTCAAGTAGAAAGCTATGTAAAAAGTTTAGGACTAACTGATGACGACTTAAAACAATTGGGTTATGGCAGTGTAAATGAAATAATTGAAAGTGTCGTTAAAGCCGGTAGACTGTTAAACGATGGATATACTTTTGAAGAAGTATTTGCATCAGGCCAAGGGTTCAACGAAGGTTTTAAACGCTTTATGTATAGTTTTGATAAGACAATGTGGAAAGGCTTCCAGCAAGGAAATACACAACGCAAAGTTGAAGCGATTTATAATGAAATTATGTTGGATTTGTATAAACAAGCTCGGTATAAAAAAGCAGGTGTAATGAGCGACTTCAAATACGACAAAGAATTTGAATTTGCAACGTACGAAGACTATTATAAATAAAATCGAGGTGTAGAACCCGAAGGAGATTATAATGTTAGAAATTAAAAACACAAAAATTACTAACTACGAAGATGAGCAAAAGGCCAGAGGTACTGGCCAGCTCAAATCTCGTAGAGAATTGAATACAAAGAACTTTTATGACAAAATGTACAATAATTTTAAAACAAATAATCAATTGTACTTAGACGACGATATGTGGGTAACCGCAGCTACTCGTGGTGAATTAGATAACTTAATATATTTGTTAAATGAGAACAAAGTTGAAAATGAAGGTTTAGAAGCATTAAAGAGTTGGGGTATGGGAGTTGATTATGACACATACATGTTAGCGCTAAGTATTCCAACGCTTAATAATGAAGAAAAGAAAACTAGATTAAATGAAGCAGGCGATTATAGTTTTGGCGACTTAACAGACCAAGAATGGGCTAAGATGGTGCTTGACGCTACGAATAATAAATATCAAGCTGAATATATCGAAGCCAATAAAGAGAACTTAAAATGGTGGCAGACTGCTGGTGCAGGGATTGTTTCATTTGTTGGACACATTGCGACTGGTATTGTTGGAGCAGCTCAGAATGCATACAATCTTGGCGAAGGAATTTATAATGCTGTAACAGGCGGTGAATTCTTAAAAGCTTGGGCTGACGATGACGACGAGTATCTAGCAAATGTATATGAACAAATGAAATATGCAATGTGGGAACTTGACAGAGTTACAATGCCTTGGGTAGATGCAGTTGAAGCATATGAACAAGGTTATACCACGATGGCTACCGATATAGACTTAGGCTCTAAAGCATTTACAGAAAGTATAAGACAAACTGGATATGGTGGTGGTTTAAATACTTGGGGTCGTTGGTGGCAAAGTGGTTTACAATCATTTGGTGAAATGCTACCATTTATGATTATGCCAAATATTAAGATTGTTGGGCATTCGAAAGCAAGCTCAGTTTTAACTAAAATTACAAAAACCGGTGGCTTTTATACAACTAACGTGTTTTCAGCAAATATTGGTGATACAGTAAAAACCGCTCAATTAAACGGTATATCTTATAAAGACTTAAATGCTGGCGAAGTAATAGGAAATGCTGCATTAAAAACAGTTGGTCAATATATTGTTGAAGTGCTTTTAGGTAAAGTATTAGGTTTCACTGGACTTGATGCAATGATGGGCGTAGGCGATGATGTTGTGGGTGTAGCTAAGTGGTTTACTAAAGCAGCGGGTGCTACAGGTGGTAAAGCCGCAGGCGTAGCATTAGGTCGAGGCGCATTATCAATGGTCAAGGAAGGTCTTGAAGAAGTATTACAAGACATGTCAGACAATATGATCGATATGTTCTTTGGTGGTGATTATGCTGAAAGAGCTAGAGAGAATTTGACTTGGCAAAATATCGGAGATGCATTTGTTGTCGGTGCATTAACTTCTGGTGTTATTGGAACTTTAAGTTCTGCATCGGTTGTTATAAATAGAAACGCACGCGGAATTGCTGTTGACGAAAAAACTGGAAAAGCGTATAGGATGGGCTTATTCCAACAGTTGAATTATAATCAAGCTATGCAAGCTATGGCAAGTTGGCAAGAAACTCTTAATGATAAAAACGCTTCTGCACAAGATAAAGCTGACGCAGCATTTAGACTAAACGGGGTAGTATCTACACTTGGTAATGTGCTTAAAACATTCGGTACAGAACGTTCACAAAAAGCATTAGAGCTGTTGACTATTTATCAAAATAAAATGTCAACCAAAGAAGAGAAAGCAACTGCTAAAGCACAATTAAGTGATACTGAATTTGCTAAATCATTATTTACTGATTATGTTGAAGCAAACAAACGCAGTATTGAAAAATTTGTTACTCAAAAAGCTCAAGACAAACTAAAGAAAGCTTTAGAAAAAGAAGCTAAACTTCTTAAGAAGAATGGTGTAACTAAGATTACAGATATTGTTACTCAAGAGTTAAGTACAGACGACCCAGAAGTAGATATTCCAGAACAATCAGCTAAAGCAGTTAAGCAATTACTAAAACAGACTAAGAGTGATATGGTTGTAGCTACAGATGGTAAAATGGTTGTTAAGTCAGATGATGTAATATTTGCACCAGAGTCTTTGGTTAAAGAAGGAAAAATAAGTGAGATACTTGAAGGTATTGCATACGATAAAGCTATTAAAGCGATTGCTCCAGAATTAAGTAAAAAGCAAAACGACCTTATTTTAGAAGAGTTTAAGAAACTATCAGGTAGACAAGATGCTACAATCGAAGATGCTTTAGTTGCTTTATTATTTGACAAATCATTCTATACTTATATATTGTTAAAAACAAATGAGACTCAATCTATAAACGATGCTAATGACGCAATTAAGATACTAGCTATTATGGACAATATCGTTAAAGGTAAAATCGCAGGCGATGTCGATAAAGGAACATTAACTCAGGCGGCTTATCAAAAGCTCGTAGAGCGAATTCAAGAGAATATGCGAGCTGGTTTAGTAGTATACGCAATCAATTATACTAACATTGACTTAGATGCGGTTAGTGGTGAAATACTTCCAGCAAGTTATAAAGAACTAATTCGTACTAATAAAAATGTTATATTTACTAAAGCTGTTAACGACTGTATGGAAAGTAAACAACGTGGCGTTATAACACAAAATCGTATAGCTGAATTTGATAGACAGATTGATAAGTTTATTGGACTAAATGCAGCCTTCGACGAAATGATAGCTGAAGCAAAACAAAAGATTAGAAGTACTGAATATAACGATAGATTTGATGCAGTTGGACTATTACGTTATTTAGCAAATATTGACGAGCAAACTCAACTAATATTCTTAAAACCAGATAAAGCAAATAGCACCACTGATAATACTGAAAAGAATATTGTATTAGTTACAGAATTCTTTGACGTTGAATGGAACAAATTACTAAACGGTGAATTTGAATTTATAGATTTATCACAAGACGCTCAAACTTATGTTAAAGATGCCGGATATGATATTACAAACTATAATGATAGAATAGCTATGCTTAGAGAACGTTTATATCATTATTCTAATAATACTTTGACAATTGCAAATAACGGAGAAGTATTACAGATACTTGATAAAAACAAATTAGTTAAAAAAGAATATTTAGGTAAAGACGGAGAAGCTAAATTATTAGCCGATATAAAATCTGGCAAAGTTAAGAAAGTAAAAGACGTTTGTAAAATAACTATAAATAAAACTATAGGCAACTTGAATATAATTCTAGATGAGACACTTGATTTTAACGGTTACTTTGACGATAATAGTCCTAAACAGATAACTATTAGTAAAAATAATATTGTTAATACAATTATGCACGAGTCTACTCACGCCACTCAGTTCTATACTCGCTCTACACAATCAGCAACATTTACTTCTGGTGGTAGTGTTACTGTATTAGAAAAGATACCTGGTTCTATTTTAGACGAACTCGATGAGTATCTTGCTGATAATTTTCCGTTAATGTATAAAGCAATGTTGATGGATACCAAAAACGATATTCCTGAGATAATCTATTTTAGCATTGAAGGTGAAATGCAAGCAATGTGTAAGTTAACTTCACTGTTGTTTGAGACTGGTTTTACTTGGAGCAATAATAGACAAACCCTTCATAGTCCAGACGGTAAGAAGTCTTGGAACTTAAAAATTAAAACCGATAAAATTACTATCTCTACTGAAAGTGAAGTTGACACAACTGTTGACGAGCAAAAATCAGAAGATAGACCATTAAAACGAGCTGAAGTTGCAAATCTCAAAAACGATGAACAAATACAAGCGTTTATGAAAGATGGCTATCTTAAGAACGAAGACGGAAGTCCTAAAGTGTTTTATAGGTTTAGTGTTGGCGACAAGGGACAATTATATGGTAATATCGGAGCTTTACAAGATAGATATGGTGGTACTAGTCGTAAAAGTGATGCTGTTTATTTAGCTGGCGACCCTTTGATGGAATTTAGTGAAATACCTGGGATAGATACTTTGCGTGGATATGTCAGCAACCTTAAACAGGATGATTTGTTAATAATTGATAATAAAAGCAGGCCTTGGAATAAAATTATTTTAAACAAATATAATGTTAAAAATCATACTGAAATACTTAACGTTTTTATAAACAATAGAGCTATTGATACTATCGCATTGACAGATAATATTAGTGCATATCAAAAAGACTCTAAATTATCAGAAGCATTATCGAAACTAAAAGACATCAAAGGTATTTACATTACAAATATAAAAGAAGGCGGGTCAGGCGAACAATTAACCGATAATTTAATTATCTTCGATAGGTCATCTTTAAAAAGAATAACTACAGAAGATAACTATAAATTTGTAAAAGATTATACGCAAGATACAATAATGTCTGATAGATATGAAGACCGTCATGATGCTGAATATATTAAAGAGTATATTGAGAATTATGAGCAAGACGTCGATCAAGTCTCTGAGTCTAGAAAAGTAAGTAATAAGATAGCGGAACAATCAAACTTAAAATACTTTATCAAGAAAGGTCAACAAATACAACTAGATGAACGTGTTCAAGAATTCATAAAAGACACAACGGCTAACTTTGATAAATTGGAACCGGTTATTCAAAAAGCAATTAAGAATGGTTCATTGACTTTGCTAGATATACAAAATTATGTGGAGACTGCAAACTCAATGAACGATTATACTTTCCAGATGATTGCAAAGTATATTTACGAGAATGACGAAGTTGCTAAATTAACTTATAAAGAAATGATTGAAATATTAGAACACTTAGAAGAAATAGATACGCTTAAGCTATATTTAAGTGTTTGGAACGAAGACCTGCAAAGATATGAGTCAGAACAAATTGACAAAAAAATGTCGTATACTGAAATGATTAAAGACTATAATGAATTACAAGAACTAGCTAAAACAGATAAAAAAGTTGCCGATGCTTTAGTAGGCTATACTAAATTAGCCAGTACGATTAAACCAGATGGTAGTAGACAATTTATACCATACAACGTCGACATAGACCAAATGCATGGCGCATTCTTTAGACATTATAATGGTACGATTAGATCGTTGTCAAACTTAAATAGATATGGTAAAAATATTGCTCATAATCAAGAAGTATTGTCATTAAGTAGTAACGAAGGTGAAGGCGCTAATTTAAAATCTAGAAAAAGCAGTGCTTGGAACTGGATAGACAGAATGCGTAAAGCAGATATCAATTATAGTAATCCGGAACAATTAAATGAGATACTAAGTGACTTAGACCGACAAGATAAAATCAATATTATACAAGAACATATTATTCAGTCTATTATTGAACAAAGTAAAGCCAATAATTGGTCACAAGAAGAAGTACTTGAGCAATTCAACAATCAACGAGACAGATTAGATACACTAACCGATGATGAGATTAACAAGTTATATATGGCTGCTACTTCAGAAGGTGTTGTAGAAACTAATCTTGATTACATGAATATTAGAAACGAATTAGAAAAGCGTTATATTCGTAAAAATCAAAACAAATATAAAGGTAGGTATGCGTCTAGAATTACTGCTAGAGCGACTGCTAAACAAGCAGGACGTAAGATTGCTACAAGATTAGCCGGTTTGAAAACTAGGTTTAATAAATTGTCGCCGGAAGTTCAAGCATTATTTGATAGAAAAGCTGACGGACATTATGAACTTAATGATAAGTATCAAAAAATGTCTGACGCTGAGCTTGAAGCAATTATTCCAGAAATGCAAGAAGCTAGTAAGATGTTAGCTGATAGAATTAGAATTGTTGAAGCTGCTAAAAAGTCTAAATTAAATGCTATCAAACGTGCTAATCGCCAAGCTGAAAAAATGCTTGATAGACCGGCAGGTGAAGGCAAAAAGACTATGCGTGAAAAAGTTGATGTTGTACATAAAGTAGTAATGAAACAAGAAACTTTTAATGTTGTAAGTAGAGAACAAGCACCGTCTATTGTAGAAAGTGTATTAGCTACAAGTTGGGATAAAACAAGAAAAACAACAGTTCAAGGACTAGATAATAACATTGACCAAAATATCGCAAACGCTGAAATATTCTTTGCAAATAATCCTGGCTTATTAAATATGTCAACAGCTGAAGCTGAACAAGCAGCTAGATGGTTTATGGACGCTAAGCTAACAGGTACTATGACTTCACAAGATATGAAGAAATTCGGTTCTGTACAGACATTATTCTTAGGCTACGTATTAGAGCAATCTCACGATGGCGGACAATTTGCAGATTTAAGCTCAAACCTTAAACGAGATATTGAAGCTTTTATGCGTGATGACATTAGTTTAGGTGCAACAAAATTGTCATTGTGGAAAGGTATACTTAAACGCTTAAACCCGATAGAAGTAATGATGTCTCAAAGCGTAGTCATTGGTGGTGTAGAACTTAGTGAAGATGAACAAAGAGATTTATTAACTGCTGCTACGAGTGGTGATATGGAAACAGTTGCTAAGTTACAAGAAAAAATTCTTGAACGTATTAAAAAAGAGTCGACGAACAAAAAAGGTTTCTTAAGAAAAGTTACAGCAGTTAGAAGTATGTCAATGTTAAGTAGTCCTTTAACTTGGATAAGAAATATCGTATCTAACTTTATGCTAAAACGATTAAACAAATGGTCTGCTAGAATTGGTCAAGGAATATTTACCTCCAAGACAAAAGAAGGACAATTAAAACTTACTGGCAATATCACAACTGAAATACAGCAATTTATAAATAAAAACTTTTTAGATAACAAATTGTTTGATGTGTTAGTATCAAACATATCTAAATACAATCCTAGTGAAGTTAGTAAGAAGTTTAAGAACAAAGACGGTTCTATTGACAAAAATGCTATTCTAGCTCAAATGGTTATTAAATCTATGTATGGTAAGTACTATAGCGAGAATATGTTTAAAAATGGCTTTATGAATAAAATGTATCAGTTCTTAATGAAAGCTATGTCAGATAACAATTATGTTCGTGAAGCTGCAATAAGATACTTTGGTAAAATACTTGCTGAGAGAAAAACCGATTTGTCTAAAGGTGTAACAGACCAAATTATGACTGACTTTGCTAATGCAGTTGGTATAGCAATGGCTGATTATATGCACAGCGATAACTTCTTTAATACGTTGGAACAAATAGCAGCAGAGCATGGTGAAACTACGTTATTTGTTTACAAAAATTTAATGCCATTTATGGCTACTTCTTGGAACTGGTTTAAAGCCGCAATTCGATATAGTCCAATTGGTTTAGTTAATTCAATTATTAAATTAAGTAGACTTGATCATCATATTAGAAAACAAGAAGGCAAGTGGGCTAAAAAGATTTGGGACAAAGATTTAACCAGCACACAAGTTGCTCCAGAATTTACAGAGTATATGATAAGACGAGATTTAGGCTCAGGTGTTATAGGTACTATGGCCTTTGGACTTGGAATATTATTAGCAGCTTTAGGCTTTATTGATTTAGACGATGATGACTATGGAGTACCTAAATTAGTAATACCTGGAACTGGTTTAGAAGTAGACATATCTAGTATATTTGGTACATCATCAGTATTAGCAGGCGCAGCGTTAATTGTCGATATACGTGATCAAGGTTTAAGTTGGGACACAGTACTTAGTGGACTAGATAATGCACTAGACGTATATGCCGATGGCTTCTTCTTAACAGAACTTATGTCTTTAGATATGTATGCTGGTGGTGGTTCGTTCGCTACAGCATTAGATTGGGCTGAGTCGTTTGGATTATCATTTATACCAAATGGATTAGCTTGGATAGCAGGTGCGACTTATACTGGAACTTTACGTAAGAAAGGTTTCTTCGGCAAAGCAGCTGCTAAAGTACCTTTCTTAGCGAGCATAGTTAACGAAAAGAAAGTAGATCCATATACTGGTGAAACAAATAACGTTTGGGACTTATTTAATAGAGTATTCCCATACTTTGATATTAAAATGAGGAGTCGAGCTAGAGAGACGGCGGAGTCTTTAGGCTTGAGTAAATCAGAGCTTCGTGGTCAATACACAATTAACAATGAAGAGTTTAATTTGTCAGATAAAGAAGTTAGTGAAATAAACAAGCAATATGGTGAATGGAACGCTAAAGACTTAACTGCTTTCTTAGACGATAAAGAAAGATACAAAGTTAAAGATGATGCAACTGGAAATTATAAAATGTTAACTTATTCACAAATGACTGATAAACAAAGAAAAAATACTATTAGTACTATAATGGAAAATAATGCTGAGAATGTTAAAATTCTAGCTTGGTTAAACGCTGGTTATAAATACTATGCGTCTGAGAACAAGTATGCAGAACTTAGAGGACTTGGTGTTAAAGGAAAATTATATAAAGGCTCAAAAGGCTTCGTTAAAGAATAGTAGATAGGACACTTACATAGTGTCCTATTTTTATTTTAATTATTCAAATCTAAATTGATTGAAATCTAATCACTATAATCAAAATAGGATATTATATAATCAAATTTTATAGAGTCTCTTTTAATTATCTTTGATTATAAATTAAGTCTTTAATATATCCTAAAATCAATATTAGTTGAGATAAAAAAAGACCGATTGCTCGGTCCTTAATTATCTTGTAGTATACATTCGTTCTCGTACCATTTGTAAATGTAGCCATGCTATTTCATTAGGTTCACCTACAATACGTACGTTCTCATTAGTTATCGGTGTTCTTACAGTCAACTGGTCTGGTTCTTTTCCTAATAATGTAATAGAACGATTTATACCTAATTGTTTATCTTTTAACCACTTCAAACATTGTTCTTTATTATCAAACTCTTGTGGCATAAACCTTCCGAGGTCCGCAAACATTACACACCTCCTAGGTTAAATTTATTTGTCAATTTTAGTTCATTGTGATGCAATTCAAACCAATGAATATTTAATACTTTTTCTAGTTCTTCAACATAGAAAGTATAGTCAATATTCCACCATTCATTTGTTACTACATTTGTTATTGTTCTATTATTACGTGGTCCTTCAATAACATAGTTAGCTAAGTCGTCATTCATTATTAAAGCATGAGGAGGACATTGTGCGCAAGTGTCTTCTCTTAATTGTCCGTTAACAGTTTTCTGTTTCTTAACAACACCTAAGTTCTCATCTGTTACAGCAAGTACTCTAGATACTTTACCAAGTTCTTCATCACCATCAACATTCTTTTGTACCATTGATTTATATGTACCGCCTTTAGTACATACTAAACACATATCATTAACATTTGCATTATCAAGTAAATATGCGATAGGATTAGTACCGTTAACATAATACTCAATTTGAGCTTTAGCAATAACATGTAGTCCAAGAGGTCTTAATCTATTAGTACCTTTTTGCCATATTTCTGTAACAAATGAACCACCTTTTAATTTCAAACTACCATCTGTAGATTGTGCAATATAGTTGTTAACATTTAATTGCCATAACTTTTGGTCTTCTTCAATATCAAATATAAAGCCACTTAATCTTTCAAATTCGTGAACTCTTTCTTCAATAAGCGGAAGTGAACTTCTTTTACAATATACAAGAATACCATCTGTGTTAGTTTGTATAACTTTTAATTCAGGCGCTGCATCACACATTGAATGTGCAACTGCTAATAATATAAGTTGTCCAATACGACAAGTTTTAGAACGCATATAATCGTCATACAATGGTAAGTATTCATTACCCATAGCACCGTATGTAGTATTCAATACTAGTTTAGCGGCTGGTACGAATAATTTATCTTCAGGTGTCCAATCTTTCTTTGGAATTTGCTTAAGTGCTAATCTACGTTTAAATAATGCTTCAAATCTTTGAGGTTCTTTAATTGCTCTAGACATTGCACCACAGAATATCATACAAGAAGGATAACAGGAACTGGCGTCAACGTTGAACAAGCCCCATTCATCATCAGCTTCAATATATAGATTGCCTGACTCCTTGCCGACCTTAGGAACTTTAAAGGTACTATGCAAACCACCATCTGCCATAACTACGTCATTGTCAAACATAACTTTCTTTAATTGTTCTTGTTTTGTTAACAAATGTTGTACGACGTCTGCCGGAACCCATTTATCAATATATGCTTTTAATGCTGGTTGATAAATAATGATTGTTGGGTCTACTATTGTTGTACCGTGTACTCTTTCAGCACCTAGAACTTTACCACTTAATACAGCGTTAGTTGATTGATAACCGTAACTTTCGCTAATATTATATGTTTTACAAAGTGCTAGTTTTGTATCAATATATGGTTTGCTCATACAAATATAATTTACATGTAATGCATATACGTCGTGTTTACAATAAAATATAATTTGTGCTTTATCATTTTCTGTTAAATTTTCTTTATCGAACGGAACTGTAGTTTCTCTAATGTCCATACCTAATGCAGCTTCTTTGTCTTTCAAACCTTTAACAGAGTCGTCCATTAAATCTTGTATTGCTTCACAACCTTGGAACTTACGTCTAGCATATGTTGCTATACGCATATGTTCAATATCTTTATTTGCTGTAGCACCTTTACTAATTATGAGTTCTGACAATACATATAATTGGTGAGGAGTAAAGTTCATCATTACTCCATTTAATATTATTAAGTCATAACCTTTAATATTATAACCGCAAGCTACACCTTTTACAATATCTTGCTTAAACTCATTTATTTTCTCTTGAGGCATATTGCTTGTATATACTCTCATCTTATCTTTGATTTTGTACTCTTCTTCTTTTGTGAATTTATAGTTGTAAGGACTGGATAGATATTTATCTTCCTCGTCACTTACTACTACACACCACCAATTCTTGAATACCTCAAAGTCAAAAAATTTCATTTTCATTACGCTAAATAGCCTCCTTTCATATTTAAGTCGAATGGACACCAATCATGTTCTTTACTAGATGATACTACTACTTGGTCACCCATACCTCTGTCATATTGTACTTCTAGTTGATATAAACTAATTATTACTTCTGTGAAATTACCGTAGTTAAATGTATTGTATCCACATAGTCCACACCATAACTTATAGTCTTGATATATTGTTTTGAGTCCTCTTTGTAATAATGTATCTGGAGTAACAAACTCTAATTGACACCATCTGTGTATAGAACTTTGTTGTACTTTAAATCGTTGTTTTAACATTGCATCACTTTCTTCTTTTATAAAGTGACCACGTTGTAATACATTATGAATACCCTCGCATGCTTTGTAGAAGAAATACTCCATATCTAATTCAGTAATCTTATCTTCAAAGTCTCTATCTGGGTTCTTAATTTTATTATTTAACTCTATTAACATTAGTCTTCTGTAAAGACCTTCAGAACTATCCATAATCTTTGGCATTTCATTTGCACAAATAATTATCGTAGATGTACTATATAATTTTATAGGTTCACTATAAATAGGTCTTACTAATACTGGGTTGCCGACCGTAATAGATTTGAAACGACCAGCATCTTTAAGAACTTTATCTGATGATGCGTCATCATCTATATTTACCATTGAGCCAATCAATGTTGACAAATGATAGTCTTGGTCAAATTGACTTAATGCTACGTTAGAAACATATTCGTCTCTAAACATTCTTTTTATTATGTTAACAAATGTACTTTTACCAGTACCACCATTACCACATAATATAAAGAACTTTTGAAATTTATTACGTCTTAACAAACAATATCCAGCTAACTCATATAATAGTTGCATTTTAATTGGGTCACCATTTGCAACAAATTTCATAAAGTCGTCTATACGCTCTGAGAACTGACAATTTTCATTAAAGTTTATGTCAATCTTAACAGTATTATATAAGTCTGGCGAAGCCTCAATAAGTTTCAAATTCATTAAATCAAGATAGCCATTATTAACAGGTATACAACCATAATCTTTATCTAACAAGTTTGAATTAACTTGTTTAGCAACACATATAAAGTTAATTATTTCATCACGGTTAGATTTTGTCGCTTCTAAAAAACCTTCTTTATGTATCAAGGTTTGTAGTTCGTGATAACTTAATTTGAAGTATACACCGTTATCATATTTGTATACATAATCACCAACAGCAATTAAATTGAATTTTTCAATAAGTGATTGTGCTACTGGAAGCCACGATTTTGGTTTGTCATTTTTAGAACCAGTGCCATCTTGTTGTTGCATATTGCCATATGTCTTTTCAGCAGGTCTAGCGATAGATGCTTCGAAAGCGGCTTCATTCATTGGAGTGTCCCAAATCTCTAAGTTAATTATACGTAGACATTCAATCGACTCTTCTTCAGTAACAAGATTAGGACCTGTCATTGCACCACGCAATTTAAACATAGCGTCATTACCTACACCGTCCGGCATATCAATGAAACTTACGTCTGTATCTTTACGCGGTCTTAAAGGTCTTAACCAAAATGGTAAGTCATCAAGTGCTTCGCTATAATTACCCCAACTTCTAGAATGTTCATCATTAACTGGAAGTATGATATAACCTTTACCATCAGCTCTACCATCTGTTTGTATACCAATGTGATTTATATAGCCTTGAAACTGACCTTTGCCAGCCATTATGTCTGATGTGTTCTTAAATATAAAATGTGTACCTTGTTTACTATTATTATACCAATATTGTACAGAGTGGTTATCTAACAATTGTTTGACTACTTCAGAAGACCTCGGATGGTCTTTGTTATCAACGTCAATTACAATCATTCCTTTAGGAACTATCCAGCCTAATCTACCGCCACGACTTACCCAGTTTTTAGCTTGAGCAATATCGAGTGGGTCTTTTAATGAGTTAAGCGGGGCTTTATTCCTTTTTCTTGTATTCTCATCGTGTAACTCTTCTTCATTAAAGTTTATAATCTTTACAAACTTTGCTTTCGGATTAAGTTCACAAAATAACTCAAAGTCCATTCTAATCTCCTTTATTTATGAATTTTGCTTGTGTCTTATATAATAAGTCATCTAGTTTTTGATTACAGTTTAAACACAAGTCATAGTCTCTACACCAGTTTGCAGGAATAGCAACATCCCAATGATAGCATAAACTTCTTATAAAGACTGGTTCTTTTTCTTTAATAAGTTTTCCACACTTATCACATATTAATTTTCTCATAAGCACTCCTTAATCAAATTCACTACCATCTAGATTACTAGTATTAAATTCAATAGTTTTATCTAAACCGTCTTCATTATAATAATTGACTTTACTTAACTTTCCAAAACGTATTTCAGCTAATGCACCTGTATGACATTTTTCACAAGTTAAATATATATCACTTTTACCTTTAAAATAATAGTCTTCGTCATCTTCAATCATTTCATTATTACATTGAATACATTTTAGATTACCAATTACTTTGTATTTACCCATTCTACTCTCCTATGTTTCTATTGTTAATATAATCATATCTTTTAGTAAACTCTTCCCAAGCCATTTGTCTACTATATTTTGCTAAGAAGATTAAACCGATTATAACACCTAATATTAACGCGATTATTCCTATAGTTATAAAACATTTCTTTTTCATACTACACTCCTAATCAGTTCTACGAATTGCCATTAGCGTATCGTGTATACTTTGCTTAGTTCTAAGTGACTTCCATATCTTTTCTTCTACTTTATGCTTATCACCCGGGTCGTTAATTAAGAATGTTACGTTGCAAGGATTAGTTTGTCCACGACGCCAACATCTATGTATTAATTGTTTGTAACTTATAAATGAAAAATCTGAACTATAATATATTATATCTTGACACTCTTGTAAGTTAACCGCTTTACCTCTAGAACATTGTAAAACTAAAATATAATGCTCATTGTTTTGTAAATGCTTTTTGAATTCAGTAATGTCAGAACAATGTTTTATATTTCGCTTATCTAATTCATATTTAATAGACTCACCATCTTCTTGAAATCTATATGCTATTATTATAGGTTTCTTTTCGCTTTCATCACCTATATATTTTAACTTTGGATTTACATAATCACCAACATTGTAGATATGTCTTACGCCTTCAACGTCATAATATATAAAACCATTTAATGCTTGTTGTGCTTTTTGAATTGCTAATGCCTTTTGCATTGTAGACTCATATTCGCCACATTTTAATATACCATCTAACGCATCTTTATATGTTTCAGTTGCTTCAACAGTAAATGTTTTCATTTCAACATTCATAGGTGGCATATCGTCATTGTCGTCATATCCCCAGAACATTACACCACTTTCATATGCTTTATTCATTAAAGCTTCACCACTTTCATTTAACTTAGTTGGTCTCATAAAATTACCAAAAGGACCATAACCAAGTTCTTGTACACAATATCTATCTTTGAACAAATGACAATTTATTTCACCCATACCTGCAACATTCAAATTATGTAATATACACCAAGGCTCTATATTATTGTTACCAGATATAGTACCAGTCATACCAAAAACATATTCTGTTCGTTTTGTTAGCGCATATACTAATTTAGCAAATTTACTTTTTGCTCTAGTAATTCCAGACCTTAATGATTGACACTCATCAACAACAATAACGTCCCAATCTGTAGCGACTAATGCTGGTTTAACATTTCCAATTGCTGTTCTATCTGTAACAAAATAAGTCTCACGAGGTAATATACCTTGTGGACCAATCTCAGCTTTCCACATATCTTTAATACATGTGGCATCAGACATAATTAAAACTTTTATAGGACGTTGTTTTAATTTTTGTACTTCTATTATACAATGTATTACTGGATAAGACTTACTTTTTCCAGGTTCCCATCCTAAAACAAAATGTTTATGTTTCATTAAAAGCTTTTCAGCTTGTTCTTGTTCTGGCAATCTATATTGCTCATTGTATTCTTTATAACTTATACTCATATAAACACCTCTCAGACCTAATTGCTACTTTATTTTGTTTATAAAAATCGCCTATCGCTTCTGGTGATAAATGCGAAAATACATCATACATAAAGTCACTAAAAATAATAACCTTATCAAATTGGCAGCCACAAACGTTGTGATATGCTGACAATAAGATATATCTATTATCAGCTTCATCTTTTGCCATCGAAGGCCTCCAATAATCAAAATTATGTTTCTTACAAAACGTTTCAAAAGTACGTTGAGGATGTGAATTCATTATTACTATTCCAGTTATCATTTACCATTTTTCTCCTGTATCTATATTTTCTTCTTTAAGTATTTTCATTATAGTTGTTGTATACGGTTCATTGTATGTTTCATAATTGTCTATAATATCTAATACTATTTTAAGTTTATCAATATCCCATATAACACAAGTTATACCGCACGATTTTTGTATATTACGTATGTGTATTCCTTGTTGTTTAGATGGAGTATTGCCGACCTCTTTAGCTTCAATCGCTAAGAAAAAACCTTTATAGCAGGCTAATATATCCGGTATACCTGGTTCGCTTATCATTGAACCATGTTGCTTGATGGCATAACCGCCTCGCTTTTGTATTAGTGTTCTAATACTTCGTTGTAGATAGGTTTCTGGCTGTACACCCATAATACCTCCTTATTAAAATAATAGTGAGTTGGGTAGGACTCGAACCTACGACGCATCAGTCACCGTGTTACAACTATATCAATAAGATTTTTTGACAATTTGATGCAGCCAACTCATGTAAGTGGAGCTATCAGGAATCGAACCTGATTATCGTCTGAAAGGCAAGTGAGAACGATAAGTTCCAATGCTTAGCTCCATAAAGGGTGTTTTGTAAGGTACACCCAAAACCTATAGTATACTATTCGCCGAACTCGTCGCCAGTTAATCTATTAACTAGAGGTTCGCCGTCTCTGGTTTTCATAACGTTATTTAGAACTGCACTAACACCACGTTTACCTTCACCAGAATATGCAAAACATGTTAATGAAACTCTACCATAACAACCTGAATAAACATCAAGTGGGTTTAGAATTTCTTGTCTATTACTATCAAGAACTGCTGGTTTGAATTTTGTTGCTAAACGCATATAATAATGTCCCTTAAGTTCTGGATTAGCTTCGCACTTTAATTCACCAAGGTCATTAACCTCTGTGTCTCCATCTTTGAAAGTATTTGCAACGTTTGTTGGTACTCTTCCACCAAAGTGTTTTTGTGCACCTTTTTCAGCTGCTTTTTGAATAGCTGCTTTAATTGCTTCAACAGTTCTTGTATCTGTTTTTGGTACTAAAATTGTAAGTGAATATTTTCCTTCAGCATCAGTCTCTCTGAACTTTTTAGCCTCGAATAAATTTACGTAAGAAAATCTTACTTCTCCTGTAACTACTTGTGTATCTCCTAAATTTGACATAATAATGTTCTCCTTTTACTTTTAATCTATATAGTCTATTTCTGCGAATTCGTCGCCATTAAGTTTTAATCTATTAGGGTCTATAGCTTCTCTACCGTCAGACTCTGGAACAACTGTAGGTGCTCCACTTGGTTTAATTATGTAATCAGCACAAAGCGTATTAAATAACTTTTTACCAACATTCTTTTCAAGAGCTGTTATACCTAATATTTTTGGTCTCTCTAAGTATTCTTCCTCAGTGAAACCAGCTTCATGCAATTTTGTTACTATTGCATCTGGGTCGGTCATTATTCTTGTTGAACGACCTTCAACAACTTTGAAACCGGGTATTTTCAAATTGTTGTGTATCATTTGTGATTTAACGTATGCCTGTACGTCATTAAACCACGCGATGAATTTTGGTGCTATTGTCATTATTCTTGATAATGCTTCTGGTGTCATATTCTTAGGTTCTAGAATTCTATCTTCTACAACTACCGCATCAAACTCAGCTCTAGCTACTTCTAGTTGCTTTTCACTTCTTGCTTGACATTTGCCTTTTAATTTGCAAAATTTACAATGGTCACCTGCTACGAACTCACCTTGACCCGCTATTGCCATTGCTGCTCGTGGCTTAACATAATTTTGTGCCCAGTCGTTTAGCGTTTGAACCGCAACATAATCAGTACTACAGTCGTCTAATCGTGGTTGTATAATAGTCATTCTAGCTTCTGTGAATATACCATCTCTCATATGCTTTCTAATTGCACCTAAAGCATATAAACGTAATTGAGTGTTTCCAATAGCACTTACTGGAACACCTTTGCCATACTTCAAGTCAACAACATGTACAAAGTTTCTACCAATAATCAGGACGTCACTAGTACCACTACCGCCTTCAACAATATCTGAGAACTCGACCTTAGACTCAAGCTCTACTGTAACTTGCTCATTCTTGTAATCTTCTTTAATTATTGTCATAACTTCAGTACAATACTTATTAACAAACTCATTAAATTCAGCATTGTAATATTTACTCGTTAACTTAAAGTTTTCAAATTCTGTTTCGTATCTTTCTACACTTATTTTACCAAGCATATATGACAATTTTAATTCAGCTAAAGCATGTGCTTCTGTACCTTCTTCAGCATAAGGTGAATAAGTACTTGGTTCATATTGTTCTAATACAGCGGATGGTGTACATTTTAACCATCTATCTGAACTACTTGGTGACAATAGTGCATGTTGTGTTGGTGATGACATATTACTCTCCTACATTTTCTTTTTCTGTTATGGTTGAATCTTCTGTATTATCTTCAACCGCTTCTTTTTGTTGTAGTTCTTGAGCTCTTTCAGCAGCTTGTTGAGCTAACGTTCTAAGCTGGTTGGAGTCATTAACTACACCATTCAACTCTTCAATAAGTTGATTTGCAGTAGCAGCGGCACCGTGTTGAATGCACGCTACAATTGTGTCATATGAACTTTGTTTCATATCGTACTCCTTAGCAAACAGTATCTAATGTTTTCTTTTTATTTGTTTTTGTAGCTTTTACTGGTTCGTCGTCTATTACTTCAAGTTTAGTAATATTATTGTCTTCAACAACTACTTCTTTGATTTCATCACAACCTGGACAACAATCGCAATAATCACTACATTCGTCAGTTACAACTGGTTCTGCTTCAACATTAAATGTTGCTTTACCGTTTTTAACTGTTACAGTAAATTCAGTTTTATCAGTATCGATTTTAACTTTCTTACCGTTCATTCTAACATTAAAATAATTATGTCCGAATAGCATATTTGGTACCTCCTATTTTGTTTAATGTCACGCTGGACCAGTTAAGGAATTATTCTTGCGAATTTAATTTCATATAATATTGTTGAATAAGTGCTAAGAACGCACCGCCTGCTTTATCGCCAAGATCTGGTTGTTTATCCATCTCAATAGCCATTTTAGCAAGACCATCTGCAAGTTGTGGTATAGAACCATTAACGTCATACATATAACCTTCGTTTAAATCAATACCTTCTTCTTCAGCTTTAAGTGTTTCTAGCACACTAATCTTAAGAATTTCGCTAGTTCTATTAACTGGCTCCATATTCTTAAGTTCTTCAATCGTTGTCTCATTTGACATATTTAATTGTGCATCTACATTATTTTCCATTATTTGTTGCTCCTGAACTATTATTCCAATTTGTACCACGTTTACCTGGCTTAGCTACTTCGTATTTAACTCTATCTTTGCCTAAAGTTAAATTAACAATACTAAATGCCCTTTCACCTGGCATGAATACTTGTTTTCTATCTGTTGTATTAACAACAAATGCATGTATAATACCTTCATATCCAGTATCAATTGCTACAGGAATAGGGAATATACCTTTCTTTGCAGTAGAACTTCTAGCTAATAAGAATGCTACTTCATTAGGACCTGGCGTATATTTACATGGTAATACAACGGTTTGATAGCCAGGGTTAATTTCAAGTATATCATCTAATACAATATCTACTGCTGCATCGTCTGCATAACCTTTTATGAACTTATCCATCTACTTCTCCTTTATCAAATTTTACTCCGCAACAGAAACTACCTTCTGGACATACACCATTAGCACATTTTGGTAATGCTTTAGATACCCAAACAGGATTTATGTCTCTAATCGCTTTATATATTAACTTACAAATGTGTTGTACTTCTTTTGTGTTTCTATGACACAATCTTGTTGACAATATATAATTCCAATCGTCAATATTAGCGTGCATTATAAAGGCTTTTCTTAAACCTTGTGGCAGTAAGTAACCAACTAAATCTTTATCCGCTTTTTCAACTTCAATAAGATTTGTGTACCAACCTTGAACGGCATTATATGCTGCTCTCATTTTATTTTGTTGCATCTCAGTTAAATCTGGTGGCATAACAAAATTATCTTCTCGACCTTCATACGAGCTGTACTGTGTCGAAGTACTTATACATGTGGCTCGTTTTGCATGAGTTCTTAATTGTGTTAAAGCTTTAGTACTCAATCCAGTAATCGCAATTGTTATTGTACACATTCGTTGTATTGTTGTATGTGGCAATTTTATTAAACGTTCACTAGGTACTTTGTTAATAGAGCTTTCATACAAATCTTCTAAATCTTTCATAGAACTTATTTGATGTCCTCGCTGTGTTAACTTAGCCAAGAATAATGGCATACCATTGAGATTGTGACCTAAAATCTTTACTTCAATTTTATCCATACTTCCTCCTTTTAAGTTAATATAGTTTATAATAGACGTAAGTAAATATTTATTTCGTCTATATTATATTATATTCCTAAAAGTTTAATTTATTTCACTATTTTTTAATTTATTTTTTCTAATTTGACTATTATATCATTTTGAATATCGCCTGTCAAGGCTTTTTTAACTTTTGAGAAACATTTGGTTCATTTATTGTCCATTTATGCTCCTTTGTGTGTCATACTTTGTACACATTTCAATTACTTTTCTTTAACACGCTTCGCTATTCCGCCTTTTTTTGCCGTTTTTCCTTGTCACGAAAAACAAAAAATATTGTACACCTTTTTTTGAGTTATTTTGTAAACCTGAGTTGATTGAAGAAGCTTGGTACGCATGGTATGATAAATATGAAAAATA
>JAZSES010000002.1:0-6624 GCA_045531805.1 Candidatus Limenecus sp.
CTTAACTACTGAGCAAGATATTGCTAATGTCTATTTTAATTCAAAAATAAACTTAAATATTACTCTACAAGGCAAATCAGGAATGAATTACAGAGTCTTTGAAGCTTTGGCATCTCGTGGTTTTTTAATTACAGATGAAACAGAAGACACTCTAAAATGCTTTGAAGTCGCAAAAGAACTTGAAACTTATAAAGACATAAATGACTTAATAGACAAAATAGAGTTTTACTTAAAACATATAGAAATCACAAAAAAAATAGCTCTCAATGGTTTTACAAATGTTGCAAAAAGCCACAATTATACAGCAAGAGCAAGAAAGATTTTAGATACCATAAAAAATAGTTAGTTTGGTGTACATATTTACAATAACAAATTAATGTATAATAAAAACTGTCATTAACGGAGATATTTAAATTGAGTGAAATAGGCGCAAAAGAATATATTTGTATTTTCGGTGGTGGTGCAATCCGAGGATTAGCATACATCGGTGCTTTGCAAGCAATGCGAGAAGTAAATGTAAAAATAAAGTCTTTTGCAGGTTCATCTGCTGGTGCAATTTTTGCAACATTTGCCGCTCTTGAATACTCTGACAACGAACTTGTTGAAATATTTAATGAAGTAAACTTTGATTTATTCCGAGATGTACAACTAAATCTTGCAAAAAACTTTGCGATAAGCAAAGGAGAGCACTTCCTAAATTGGCTCAGAACTGGTATTGAAAAAAAATACTATGGTGAAAATTATAATAAAGGAAAAAATGAACCTGTAACATTCAAAGACATAAAAAAAGATGTATTTGTTATAACTAGCGACATAAATGGTTGTACTCCTTGCATTTTTTCTAAATACACAACACCTGATTTCGAAGTAGCACAAGCCGTAAAAATATCAACTGCAATGCCTGGTCTACTAGAACCATTCAATTATGAAAACAAAGTATTAATTGATGGCGATATGATGAAAAGCTGGCCAATGTGGAGAGTTAGTGATTTGTTGTGTCCTGACGACTGCAGAGTAATTGAATTCCGTCTTGAAGGCTCAAAATATTGGCCTAATGTAAAAAACTCCGTAGAATACCTAAATGCAGTTTTTGCAACAATGTCAAACTTTGCAACCCAATACATAATGGAAACATATCAACCAAAAGATAAATTTGACTATGTAAAAATTGATACAGAACACGTTTTACCTGTCCAATTCACAATGCCTCAAGAAGACAGAGAAAAACTTATTCAAAAAGGCTATGATACAACTATTGAATACTTTAAAAAAATTCTTTTAGAAAAGAAAAAGACTATATTACCATTTTATACAGTAATACTAGATCATCTAATAAAAATCAAAAACCATATTAATTCAAATCATATAATAGAAGCAAAATCCGAAATTTCAGATTTGTTCATTTATTTGTGCGAAGCGAAAAGATACATAGATGCACCAATATACAATGGTATTGTTGGTTTTAAAGATATGCTACTTTCTAATATAAAAACAGGTCCATTCTTTAATCAATTACAAATCAAAGAGAAAAGACCTGTCGAATTATACTTAAACAAACTTTATGACGATGTTCTTGAACGTTGTATTGAACTACAAGAATACATCAAAGAGTTCAGCTAATTATTTACCAACTTTTTGAGAAGCATTAGTCTTTAGCTTAACTGGTTTTGGAGCTTGATTACCTTCATCATCAAGATTAAATGTATGGTCTACAAACTGTGCTCTATCAAGATATTTTTGCTCGATTTTACCTTTATTATAAGTTCTAACAAGCAAGCTCAAACCAATCAATGCACCAGCAACCGCTTTTACTGGAGCAGGGATAGCCTTATAAATTTCAACAGCTTTTTTAAGGTAATTACCTTTTGACTTCATCAATGCCGACAATGCTTCATTTTTTAACATTTTTGAATTAATAGCATATTTACCAATCATAGCAGCCGCACCACCAACAACCGCAATCTCTGCATTAGAAACAGCCGAATTAGCAAAATGTTTCATAGCACAGTCAATTTTATTACCAGTAGTACCTTTTCTAGGATCGGCAAATGAGTTCAATGTAGGTGATACTAAAAACAATACTTTTGACATCATTCATTCCTTTTTATTCACACACCGATTATAAAACATGTAAACAGTTTTTTTTGCTTATTTCTATATCTTTGTTTACAATTGTTTATATAGAATATTTTGAAATATCTTCAAAATACTTTTCAAGCGCCAAGTAACCATTATACAATTCGTTTGTCACTAGCATATAACGACAAGCGGCAAGATACTTTAATTCTTTTAATCTAATTTCAATAATTTTATCTGAGTCACTCTTCAAATCCTCATCCAAAGACAAAGACCACCTTTTTAATAGCTCTAACTCTTCATTAATCTGATTTATTGTAGAATATTCCAATTGATTAAAATCGTATTTACCAAGCAAAGCCAATTCTTTGTGAGTAATACGAGTTTTTATTACAGGAGTTCCATAAACTTTTTTTATTACCATATAATTGTCAGCGGCAAGACTATGCGAAAGCGGCACTCCTGCTTTTGCCAACATAGAAGAAATACTCAATGAACTAAATTTATCATTAGATACAGAAAGCGAACTCAAATTTGTTGTATTATGCGTTATATTTGAAAAATTATTATTAATTGTCCCGTCCTCATTTTAGATACAAGAATTTCAATCTCCTGTCCTTTATATTATACCAGTACAAGCAATTTGTCATTGAACTTTATAGATTTGTAAAGCCTGATCTAATCTAGTATCGCAATTGCTGCCGGCTCGACGCAGCCAGCAATTACTCACCTTTTCAAAACGCCACTCCAAAAATTCGTTCACGTCACTTTGTTCCTTATCACGAATTTTTCTCGGACAAAATTAATCAGGTCTAACTACTGGTAACAAAGAATTTTGTGGATAAAAATCGTCAACCAACCCCATAGGACCTTGGATAACAAAAAACTCAACTAAATCACCTTTTTCAATTCGCAAATCCACAAACGGTATTTTTACTTCTAAAAAATCAACAAAGATATGTTGTATATCGTGCTTCATTTGCAAAACCCAAAGATTATCTCGCATTGCATGTGACAATTGTGCATTAAAATGCAAGTTTTTGTACAGCGTAATTTTCACTTCAGAATTGTAAGTTTCTTTAATAAGCGGCACAACAGATTCTGTTTTATTTACAACACGTATTGGCGCACTTTGTAAACGTTGTTCCTGTCGATTTTTAAAGTAAATGTATATCTGGTTAAAATCCTTAAAACCATTTTCTTTATCTAAAATAAATTTATTAATATCAAAACGCATATAAAGATTATCATTGTCATAACCAAAATATATTTTATTGAAAAAGCGTTTTTCTTGCATAGTTGGAGGTGCAGGTATTTCTACACAACCACCATTTTCCCACTTGTCATAAGGATCAATTCCATTCAAATTAAACTCTTCAAAGGCCATCTTTGGAAATCTTGAATGAGTTTCAATGAATTGTGTCAAAGGTGTTTCCAAATAATCTGGTACAGGCAAATTTATAGCCTTATATACATTTTTCAAGTGTTCCCTAAATAAATGGTCAAAAATATCATCTTGACCAGAATCATTAGGTTCTCCATACCACCAATACCAGTCACTACTTTGACTAATCAACAACTCTTGCCATGCAAGCTCAAGATTTTCATCATCAGGATTTTTCTGCTGATATTCAATTAAAGAACAACGAGCATTATCCATATAAGTCCACGCCAAGTTTTTCGTTGGTTCACCTATCCACAACAAGAAATCTCTATTTATCCAAGAACCAGGACGAATAGTTGTTAAATCAAAAGGAGTGTTTGACCAATCCAACTTGTTTACTTCATCAACATACTCAGAAAGCAAAACACTTTCTAACTCATCATCGTCCAAAATTAATTTGTATAAAGTCTCTAAAAACTCATGTCCATCGTTTTGATAATTTTCCCAACAATTTTCACCATCCATTGCAATTGTAAGAATGTGCATTTTATCTGGTGAAGTCTGCAACTTTCTTTGTTTTGTCTTTATTCGGTCGTATAAATCATTTGCAGCTTTCACTGGATCATGATTTGGATACTCAAAACCTATTAAATTAGGCAGTACTGCATCACGGAAAAACAAACCTATCTGTTTGCCATCATAGTTATATCTATAACTATGACAAAGTTCATATGGATCTTCTAAATAACCTCTAAAATCTCTAACAAATTCTTTTTTCAAAGTTTGTTCCAGTATACCTTCATCAGCAATAGTCCATTTTACACCATTTTCAATTAACAATTGTAGTGTTTTTTCACTAACACACTGTTCAGAAGGCCAAATCCCCTGAGGTCTTTTTCCAAAAATATTCTCAAATGTTTCCAATGCAGTTTCAATATTGATTTGCGCATCTGTTGTCATATCTGACGTAATCTGTGGATATTGAACATTTGGATTTGTTTCCATCGCATCGTTCATATCCAAAAGTAATGGCATGATAGGATGATAATATGGACTTGTAGAAATTTCTATTTTACCTTCATTTTGATACTGCGCATATGCAGGAATAATTTGTTTTATCAGTTCACGCTGAAAATCAATAATTTGTCTTCTATCATCGAGTGTAAATTCGCCATTTTTCTTTGAGAAAAGTTCTTTTATCTCAGGACATTCTCTCCACATTGGATCAAACCAAACAAGATTAAACCACGCCATAATATCGGAATACTCTTGCAACGAAAAATCATTTATAGAACAATCTCTAGTTTCAAATCTTTTATCGTATAAGGATTTGTACTCTTCAAATGGTAAAACCATATTTTTGTAATTCACATCAAAAAAATGATTTAAAATAAATTCTTTTTCATCATCACTAAGCTCTTCAACTGGCTTCAATGTAAGTCGAGAAAATATATCATCAGCCCCGTTATAACCATAATCATAAATTGACGCAACTAATAATGGTACAAGGTTAAAATTTAGCTTCAAACTAGGAAATTTGTCCATAATTTTTAGCATATCGAGATAATCTTTAACTGCACGCAAGCGAACCCAAGGCATCAAATAAATACCGTTTTGCTCCGATTTATAAACCGGTTGATGCATATGCCAAACAAAAGCAACTGATAATTTCTTCGTCATTTCTTCACCCGAATATTTCTTGCATTTATTTTAGCACAAATTTACAACAAAAAATTCGAAAAACAATTATGCAGTCAAAGCAAAATCAGATTTTACAGCTCGAGCCTGAGCAATTTTTGACATGACTTCTCTTGAATAGCGTTCAGCCATTGAACTAGCATTGTATTTTCTCAATGCACTTTGTTCACAACCTTTTGCTGCCTTAAGCTTAGATTTATACACCGCCGCACCAACTCTAATATTGAGTTGTGCATCTTTACGAATAGCTTTTATCAAATCGTTTGGTGTTTTATATTCCTTCAAAATAGATGCAATAGCAGGATCATAATAGTTGGGTCGCTGATACAAGTCTTTTATTGTAATTGTTGTTAATTGCATGACTCCTGAACCATTACCCGTCGGAACATTTTGATTAAAATGAGTTTCTTGTTGTGCAATACTTGCAACAACACAAGGGTCAACAGAAAATTCTTTGGCTGCGTCAACAATGTATTTAGCCATTTTTTTCTTATCAACAGAACTAGGGACAGCCTCGTCATTCTCAATTATATTTTCAACTTTAGCAAGATTATTTTTATAAGCACGCTCCTCGATACGTTCACCAATGTTCTGCAATTCCTCAAGAGCTTTTTTCTCATCAAACATTGGCTCTCGAGTTTTGTAAGAATTGTGAACCGCGACTGCATCTGACTTTGCAACATAAGGTTGTTTGTTAAAAATTTTAGTAAAAATTGTAAATGGCATAATTTCTCTCAAAATCTCTTATATATATAAAGTATTTTTTATTAGAAAAATTGCCTAAAATTTAATATTTAAAACAAAATGTAAAATTATATTAATTATTAATTTTAATTTTAAACAAAACCTTCATAATTTCGTTAAAGAATTTATACCCACAACCAATTTGGATAGAACAAAATATGAAATTACCCCACAACAATTCATACATATATCAAATACTATGGGACGGAAAAATTTGCCGTTGGGACAAAAACATTCTTTTGGTGTACATCAACTACAATCAAATTGGACCACATATTGACAAAAAAAAGCTTAAAGAAAGAATAGAAAACTCTTTCTATGTTTGGGAAAATGTATTAGAAGGAAAAATTAAATTCAAATTCATAACAACTGACCACGCAAAAAGTGATATTTATATTGATTTTCAAAGAAATAATTTTTGCGGAACAATAGGACTTTGCACAACAACAAAGAACACAGAAAACAATAAACTAACCAAAGCATATATTACATTAGGATTAATTTGGACACAATATTTTGACCAAAATACAATACATGAGATTGGCCATGCATTGGGCTTAACAGGTCATAGCTCAAACAACCTAGATATTATGTATGACACTCTTACTCCTTGCGTCAAAACACTATCAACAAATGACATAAACACAATTAGAGCTTTTTATGAATTACCAATTGGCTCAGACTACAATTATATACAAGCAAATATTAACAAAATCAACACA
>JAZSES010000198.1:0-5154 GCA_045531805.1 Candidatus Limenecus sp.
CTACGATGTTATAGAGGCTAAGGATTTATATGCTAATAAATATTGTTTATCTATAAATTTTTCTACAACAGAATGTAAGCAAATGTTAAAAGAGAAAATAAAAAGAGAAGCTTTATTAACAACTGAATTAGATGCCTTTAAAAAAGAGCTTACTCAAAATTCTTCTGATAAGACTTCTTTATCTGAATAGGCAAAGTATATTTATTATAATCACTTAGCACTTCTTTTATAATTTTATCTTTTTCGTCTTCTGTTAATTGTCTTATTAAGCTTCTTTTTTGCGCATTAGGTTTATCAAAAAGCTTTTCGTCAACATAACTTTTAACAGAGCGTTGAACCTTGTTAATTAAGTTTAATTGTTGGTCAGCATCTAGTCTATTATAAAATTCTGTATTTAAAACATTGTCTAATATATCTTTATTTATAACGCCTAATTGTTGTTGATATTGGCTTAAATCTTCTCCGCTTAATTGCTTATTAACTTTATTACCTTTTAAATCAGTAAATCTGATATTCTTATCTGCCACAGGTAACAATGCACTTTTATCACCAGTTTGCTCATAAAGATTAATAAGTTTTTCCATAGTTGGGTTATCAACTCTTTTATTTGTAAATAAAGGATTAAATAATACATCATAAACTTTTTGTATTCCCTCACTTTGATACTTTTTAACTGGTTGTCCTGTTACATCATAACGGATTGGCAAATTGTCACTTAATCCAGGTATTCTGCTTATAGCTTTGTTTAAACCTCTTTGCAAAGGATTAGGCGAGTATGTTTCTCTAGAGTAAGGGTCTATAAAAGCGTTTAATTGATTTAAAGTTGAAGGCACAAACTGACTAGGTATTGAAGTTGCTAAATTAACAGTAGCAGTAGCGCCACCGTGCCTTTTTAAATCTTCTGTAAATGTGTTTAAACCTTGTAACATACTTAAATCTGCTATTGTATTTAAACTCTTATCTAAAGCCTGTAAAGGATTACCAGCTTGTAAATCAGCCATTGCAGATCCTGCTGTTATAGGCGCTGATAAAGGTTGTAATTGTGTATATGAAATATTACCGCCATTAGGCAAATTTACAGTATCAGGTCTTATACCTAGTGTTTCATAGTTTTTTGCAATTTCGTAATCTTCAATAGAAGGGTTTATTAAACCGCTTTTTGTACCTGCATATCCTGCCCCAATAAGCCCAGTACCAACTAAAGACCTTGCGGCATCTAAAGAAGCTTGTCTTTGATTACCTAGTCTATAATTATTAGCTGCCTTAAGTAAAGCAAAAGGACTATAATTTACACTTTGTTGCACGATATTAGCTGGAGTTTGCGCATAAGGGATTAACGCATCACCTAGACCAAAATCTTTTGTACCAACCTTATTTAATGCCTGTCTAATACCTGATACAGTGTTCCCAATAACACCGCCATTTTGATAAACAGCTTCTAATGCTTCTTGTGTAGCTCTATCTATAATTTCATTTGTTACTTTTTCTGTTCCTGTTGCTTTTAATTGGTTTGCTATACTTTCATTAAATGCAGCTTGATAAAATGCTCTATCTGGCACTTGTAAAGAGTAATTTAACGCTTTTTCTAATCCTTTTAATGCATTGTTACCAGTAAAACTAGCTCTATTTGCTAAATCAAATCTTTTTCCTATGTTATCTCTAGTATTGATACCCATAGCTACATCTTCTGCGCCTTCTTTAAAACCTTGACCCAATCCTTTAAAGTATTCTTTATATTGAGGTGCTACTCTAGTTCTTTGTCCTGTTTTAAAGCTTAACAGTTTATCAATCCCAGAAGCCAATGGTTTTGTTAAAGCATTTTCCATTCCAGCAAAAATAGTATTACCAGTAATGTTTCTAGTAAATGTTTTAGGGTTTAACAATAAAGATATGTTTCTCAATGTTTTAATTTGATTACCTTTACTAGCTGGTACTAATTCGCTTAAGTATTTCATTAGCAATTGTGTATTTACAGCATTTTCTCGTGTGCCTAATTCAGTAGCTTGTGCGTTTTCTGCAAGCTCTTTTATTTTAAGCATTTGTTCTTCTGTTAAATCGCCAATTTTATTTTTAGCACTTTTGTTAAAATCATCAATAATTTGTTGACCATATCTAATAGCGCCCTCTGGTGTTGTTCTGCTCCATAAAGATAACGCTTGAACTGATTGACCAGCTTTACTAGCTTTTTCGCTTATTTGCCTAGTAAGCGTTAAAGCTTCGTCAAATCTACCCTCTTGATACAGCTTATTAACAGCTTGTCTTGCGGTTTCAAAATCTAAAGCCGATAATTCACCTTCACCCATAGCCTTACTTTGTATTTGTCCTAAAGCTTTTGGATTATCTGTGATATCTTTACTTGCTTGCGCTATTAAGTCTTTATTGTGCAATACCTCGTATTCTGGTAAAGATTCTCTTATAGGTGTTGCTAGTTCTTCTGGTAATTCGGCAGTTTGTGCTAATTTTGTAGGTTTTACTTCTACTGGTTTAGTTAAAGTTTCAACTACATCTTCTGGCTTCCTATCAATAACAGCTTCTTTTATTTGTGTAGGTTTTACTATTTCAGCTTTTACCGCTGTTTCTACATTTGGTTTGCTAAAGTTTCTAGGTTTAACCAATTCATCGCCTATTTTAGTAGCAATAGGTGTAGTAGCTTCAATTGCTTTTTTTATAATTGGAGCTTCTAGCAATTTTTGTGTTGCGTTGCTAACACCTTTTAAAGCTGCTTGCCCTGCTTTAGTTTTACCAGCGTATTTACCAACATAAGGTAAAGCGCCAACTGTTTCACCAATAATAAAGCCTTCTCCAGCTTTTTTAGCAATATCCTTACCGCTCTTACCTTCCATTATTGCGCCACCAGCATCAAATAAAGCTCCGCCAATACCAGTACCTACATAAGGAATGTTAAATACTGGTAAAGCGCTTACGCCTTGCATAGTAGCGCCTAAGCCAATTCTTAAATTAGCGTTTCTATTTTGCCTATCAATTTCTTTGTTTTTAGCTTCAAATTCAGCTTTAATTCTATCAATTTCAGCTTGCTTGTTTAATATTGGCTTAGTTGTCTTTTGTGGTTTTATAATTTCTTGTTTGTCTTCAACAAAACCAAAATCATTATCTGGCACAAAACCAAAATCCTTATCTTCAACAAAGCCAAAATTGTTAGTCATTATATCCTCGTATATCCTGCAGCCAATGCGCCTTCTAACTGTTCAATAGGTATTGTACCAGTTTTGCCATTTGGCGCTTTTACTTTTACTGTTTGTTTAGCAGTTCCGTTAGTATCTCCGACTAATTCTTTTAAGACTTCATTTTTAATATTTGCAGCTTCTTGTTTTAAACCATAGTTAGCCCAACCTAAATTCCAACCATTTTTATAAGCATATTGCCTATATGGTAATAATTTAGTTTGGTTGCTTGTATCTAATTGACCAACATTTAAGCCGTATTCATTCATTAGCTCCATTGCTTGTACTGGGTCTAATTCGCCATAATTCAACATTGTGTTAATAAGTTGCGCACGTTTTGTATTATCGTTTAGAGTGCCAAGATGCATTTTTACATCTAGGTTTCTATTTCTATAATTAGCTAAAGTGTAGTTTTTGAATGGATCATCTGTTACATATCCCTTAATATTAGAAGTATCTACTCCTTGTTGTTCTAAAGCATTTCTGTAAATACTATCCTTCATTCTTGATTGTTGATTTAATAATCCAGCTCCTGTACCATAGCCTAGAGCTTCTAAACCACTACCGCCGCTAGCACCAACAATGCCAGCCATAAGCAAGCCTCTGCCTAAAGGACTTTCAGCAAATCTAGCAAAAGAGCCTAAACCTTCACCAAATCTGTAACCCATACCCTTTTTTCTTCCGTCAGGTGTTATATTTTGTTCCCAGTTAGGAGCTGCAAAGCCAGTAACAAAGTTTTCTCTTGCACCGCTTCTAATATCGTTTAATAATCCAGGTTGGAATTTACTTATTCTGTCTATTTCAATCTCGTTTGTTTTAGGATTGTTACTTTCAACATCTAGCGATACTGTTCTTCCTAACAATCTATCTTTCAAACTTTTAGGCTGTGCCATAGCAAGTTCAAGTGTTTTTTGCGCGTCAATACCGCCATTTTCTGCCATTTGTAACGGCTGTATTTGCGGAGCGTTAGCATATTTAATTTTATTACCTACATTTGTTAAAAAGTCAATTAAAGCCATTATTTGCCACCCCCTAAAGCATTGCTTGCAACTAAGCCAGCCACAGAGCCACCACCAGTCATAGGAGCAGCAGCAATTGCCCCTACTGTTTTCATTAAATTACCATACAACGCACTTTTAGCTTGTTGCTCAGCTTGATAAGCTTTCATATTATAATCACTCACTGCTGCAGAGTTCTTAGCTGCATCTTGATTTAATCCAGTAATCCAGCTATACAAGTTATTTTGTGCATTTAAAGCACTATTCAAGTTATTTTGTTGCCTGTTATAATAACTATCGTATAAATCAGCTAACCCTTGTTGCATTGTGTTATTAAAACTATTTGTAGCAGCTTGCAAAGCACTTGAACGCATTAGCCCTCTATCATTCAAAGGTGCTAACACATTTGTATCATATGCTTGTTGCATACCTCTATTAAAATTGTCTTGGTATACTTGGAAGTTAGGGTCTTGTGAATAGTCATTACTTGATAATCCTGTTAATGATTGGTTAATCAAGTTTGAGCCTAAATCGCCCATATCTGTCTGCCAGTCTTCTGCTTTAAAACTAGAACCTTTTTTACTATTTGTTGCTTCACCAAACAAACCACCTGTATTTGTAGTTGTTGTTGCATATTTTGGAGCCTTTGATTTACCCATTTTCTTTACCCCTTTTTAGTCTTACATACTTATCATCATAAACTTTTTTAAAATTGGCTCTTCTTAGTACTGCTATTGCTGGACGTACACGAGTAAAAGCGTACATATCCTCATCAAAAGCATCACAAACACGATTGATAAAGTCTATATTTACCCCCATATTTTTGCGCTTAGATGCACCAGAAAGAGTCAATAAACTACCCTCACGTTGCACGGTGATATAACCCCATAAAACAGACTCATCATCATACAAACAGAATAAATTCGGGTTAGCAATTAACCAATCAAAATCATATTGATTGGGCATTTTATACT
>JAZSES010000061.1:0-2060 GCA_045531805.1 Candidatus Limenecus sp.
AAAACCTATAATAAAAATTGAACAAAAAATAGAAGAACTAAAAAAAATGAGTGAAGAATCAGGAATGGATTTGTCTAAAGAAATAAAAATCTTTGAAGAACAATCCTACGAATACAAAAAAGAACTGTATGAAAACCTCAAACCAGTTCAAAAATTGCAAATCGCAAGACACCCAAACCGTCCAAACTTTTTCGATTATGTAAATCTAATTACAGAAGATTTTATCGAAATGCATGGAGATAGAGAAGGTACAGACGATAGAGCAATTGTTGGTGGTGTAGCTCGTATTGATGACAAACCTGTAATGATTGTAGGAACAGTAAAAGGTAAATCTACAAAAGAAAACCTTGTTTACAATTTTGGAATGCCACAACCAGAAGGTTACAGAAAAGCACTCAGATTGTTTGAACACGCAAGCAGATTTGGCTTGCCAATTATCACATTAATAGATACTCCTGGTGCTTATCCAGGTATTAAAGCAGAAGAAAAGGGACAAGGTATTGCAATTGCTGTGAACCTCAAAGAAATGGCAAAGCTCGAAGTTCCTGTTATCGCCGTAATCACAGGTGAAGGTTGTTCTGGTGGAGCTTTGGGTCTTGCAGTTGCAAACAAAGTTTTGGTTCTTGAACACGCATACTACACAGTAATTTCTCCAGAAGGTTGTGCTTCTATCTTGTGGCGTGACGCAGCCAAAGCTTCTGATGCCGCTGATGCACTAAAAATAACTGGACCAGATTTATTGAAACACAATATTATTGATGGTGTTGTAAAAGAACCTCTTGGCGGTGCACATTACGATTACGAAGAAATGGGTAACGAACTTAAAAAATCATTACTATCTGCTCTAGATGAATACAAAAACATGTCTGTAAAAGAATTAAAAGATGACAGATATAACAAATTCAGAAGAATGGGCGTTTTTAATTCATAATTTTAGACAAACAAATTAGGTGACAAAATAAATGAAAGATTATTTTGAAATTTCAGTTAGCATAAATCCAAACATCATAGAAATAGTTACAGAGGTATTTTTTGACAGGTTTGAATGTGAAGGTGTTGTTCAAGCTGAGGAAAAATACAAAGATTTGGAACTAATAGAAACTACAAACAATGTAGCTAAAGGCTATATTAGATATGATGAAAAAGATTTCAAACCATCTGAAATTCAAAACATCTTTGATGAAGCTCGCAATGCACTAAAAGAAGAAGGCTTTACAGATGAAGAACTTGGTAGTTGGCAAATTTCAGCACAAAAAGTAATAAACCAAGATTGGTCACAAAAATGGAAAGAACATTGGAAACCAACAAAAGCATCTGAACATGTAATCATTTGCCCATCTTGGGAAGAATGTACACATAACAAAGATGAAATTTTAATAACCTTAGACCCTGGCTCTGCATTTGGAACAGGGACACATGCAACTACACAACTTTGTATACAAGCTATTGAAAAATACGTAAAACAAGGTGATGAAGTTGCTGATATAGGCACAGGTTCTGGTATTTTAGCAATTACTGCAATTAAATTTGGTGCAACTCGTGCCATTGGTATAGATAATGACCCATTAGTTATTGATGTAGCTCAAGATAATGCTCAAGTTAACGGTGTCTACAATAAAATTGATTTTTCTTGTGCAACAGCCGACGCAATAACAGAACAATTCGATTTCGTTTGTGCAAATATATTGCACAATGTCCTTGCTGAAATAATGGGTGATTTAAAAGCAATAATGAAACCTGAAGCAAAAATGGTTTTGAGTGGCATTTTAAACGAAAAGAAAGACATTGTATTAGAAGCTACAAAAAAATATGAACTAACAGTAGAAGAAATTTTAACACAAGACCAGTGGGTTGCTATTGTAGTTAAAATGTCCGAGAAAAATTCGTGATAAGAAGAACTCTGTTCAAAAGTTGCCTTTGGCAAGTTTTGAATAGAGGTAAACAAAGCAAAAACACAGTTTTTGTGTGTCGTATAAAATATATGTGAACGAATTTTTGACAAAGTGAACCATTGAGTCGCAGACGAAATGAGTGAACCTGTCTGCAGAGCTGAGTGGCGT
>JAZSES010000308.1:0-3821 GCA_045531805.1 Candidatus Limenecus sp.
GATAGCATCAAGAACACAAATATCTTCGTTGATAGCTCTAACAGTGACAGTTAATGCTCTTACATTAAGACCATCCTGTTCAATAGCTGTAATGTTATAGACTGATGTTGTTGGATAGATTGTTGGGTCAAGAGGTTTGACTCTACCATGAGCTCCCTGAACACAACCATATAACCAGCCATCAAGGTAATGAATGTTTTCACAATACTGAACATAACTTTCAGATTCAGGCGGACAAAATACGTAATAGCCATTACCTGCATTAGCAGGTTCAATTCGTACTTCACCAAAATTAGCTTTGAATGATTTCAAATTCTTTTCAATAATTTCTTCATGATGCTTTAACATAGATTAACCTCCTTTATTCTGTTGTGATTGTTACGATGTATGTGGTGTTTTCGTATTCAAATTCCCAATCACCATCATAAGTATCTTCACAATCAGTGTGTGTGAGTTCTGACCCATTTTTGAATAATACACCTTCTGTGTAAGGTTTTTCATTACCTTCACATATGACAAGTTTAATATCAGCTTCAATATTGTTTGAAAATTTGGCAGTATGAATAATGGTTTCATCACGCTTTAATCCAAATTTCTGATAGATTTTATCTCCTGTCATTGTCAGTAGTGTGTTTATTTTATCTAATTCAGTTTTTGGTATTTTGATTGTAGCTTTTTCTGTCATATTGAATCCTTTCTACTAATCATAAATATAGAATTTCCTGTTGTAACTATAGTTTGCTGTTGAGTTGTCTGTGTAATTTTGTATATATCCGATTACATCAGCCATTTCGCTTTCGGTTAATCCAGGTTTTAGAACTTGTATACTTTTTAGTATAATAGTTAAACCTGTGTCTACATCTGTGATAGTCATACCATGTGTTCGTAATTCTAATTCACTTGCAGGGTTTAGTTTACCATTATTATCAATTATTACATTGAATTTTTTGATGTTTAATGTATTAAATATATGGTAAGCTATTTCTTTTAGTGAGTCGGAGCTGTGAGCAATAGCCAAAATAGTTTCCATAATTTTTGTTTCTTCTTCTGTATATGGAGTTTTGAGGTTTATGGTTTTTATTGGTTTGCTCATGATGCCTCCTTGCTGGCTCTGTATTCTTTACCTAATTTAGTAGCTCGTAATTGTTCTTTAAATACGTCGGTACGAACTCGCCAAAGTACAGGTCTTACCGAATCTGGAACTATTGAATATTCGCCATGGTATATTTTTCGAATTTCACAGTGAACTGCACATACTGCCATATAACCGCCATGTTTTGTTTTTGTGATTATCACATGGTCTGCTTTTTGGAATATGGTTCTTACAAATTCAGGTGTATCTGGTTTATCAGGATAATGTGTTAGATGTCTGCTACCATCAAGACATTTTGTCACATTATTTCTGAGGTATGGATTAGGGTCACATTGAGATTTTCGTTTTATTGTCTGATATGTTGTGTTAGAAACGAAATTGGACGCCTGAATGTTTAATTTGGCGCCCTTTTCTCTGTTAAATATGAATTTGTCAACTGTTTTGTTTTTTCCTGGATAGTAATAACCAGGCACTACATCTTTCATGTCTTCAACTGCAGGTGCAAATGAAACAATACAATCCAATGCACCTTTATTTTTAAAGTTCATATGCTACCTCCAATTTAGACCATTACGATTGTTCACCTGTTGTTACTACTCTCTTGCACGTATACATAATCCAAGGTAAGCCATCACGAACGGTTTCATGTTTTTCCCTGTAAGGAATGATTTCAACAATGATGTTGTATAATAAAACCATTTTTTCTAGGTTCGAATATTCGTGCTTTTTGTATTTTGTTGTGCTTAGTAACATTTTTAGCTTTTTATAATAAAATCCAGCAACACCGAATTCATATGCTGAATAATCATCTTCAAAGTTAGAAACTGTTTTGTTGTATTTAGCTTGTGAAAGTAAGTTGACAATATCATCACCTAATTCGATATCTTCAAGATTAGGCAAATCGTCTGTATCTAATGTGATACTATGTTGAATTTTAGCTTTGGATGCTAAATCTTCAACTAATTTTTCAAACTCACTGATATCAGCAAATACACAGTTTTCTGATGGTTTACATTCTCTACCTGTGAATGTAACGTAATGGTTTAATAATATTTCATAATAACCATGCTCTTCTTTTAAGGCTGGTTTTGAAAGCAAAATAGCTTCATAATTTGTTTTCGGTTTATCAAATACTAGGTGAAAACCGTAACCTGACATTGATAGTTCACAATACTTATATGGTAATGTGAGTAATCTATCTCTAATTTCGGGTGGACATTTTGGTTCGATATCAAGAACCACAAAATTATCCAAAGACTGATTCAAATTAAATGCTGTATTTGTTGGATTAGGTATAATCTGTTGAAGTTCTTCGAGTGTTACTAACGGCTGATTATCGTTTTTAAAGGTAGCACCTATAAGAACTTGTCTATACCGTAGAGCATTCATATCTATTGGCATTTTGTTTTTTGTTGATACGGTCCAACGACTAATGTCTTTTATAGTCTGTATGAACGGTACAGATAAAAAGTAATTTAAGTCCATAACGAAAATCCTTTCCGTTGTAATTTGGTAAAAAAATACGGCGAAGTGTATTTCAACTCCGCCGCAAACCTTGTGTCAAAGGTGTTAATTGTCTTAGTTGTTTGGTGTATAGCTAAGACCAGGCATTGTCTGCTGCGGCTGTGCCTGAGGTGCTGCCTGAGTAGGCTGACCATAATTAGCTCCGCCCTGAGGATATACAGGCTGCTGGAACATAGGCTGTGCTGCTGCCTGCTGTACCTGAGCTGCTGCCTGAGTAGGAACAGGAGATACAGGAGCTGTCTGCGCTACACCCATAGGCTGTGCTGTTGCCTGCTGAACGGGAGTTGCCATAGGAGATACTGCCTGAGGCGCTGTATCAGCTACACCTACATTCTGGGTTGCTACAGGCTGTTCCTGAGGAGCTGCCTGAGCCTGAACTGGAGTTGCTGTGGTTGCTGCAGGTGTATAGGTAACACCCTGTGCTGCTAATGCAGCTGCAATACCTGACTTGTTCTCATAGTATCTAATTGGCTCGTTTACGAGAATGTAATCAATACCAACACCAACACGTCCTGTCATGTTGCCCTTTGTAATCTTGTAAATCTTAACACCAATAGTGATATCAAGACCAACTGCAAGTTCATTCTGAAGAGGCATATTTCTTTCGGTAATGCCCTGACCTGCAAGATTACCTGCTTCGGCACTGTAAGCGACAGCAATAGGATTTGCACTCTTATCTTTGCCGTAGTAGACAGTAGTCTGAGTGTTATCTTCAAGAGTCTGATTAGTCATTCTCTCTGTGAGATAATCAATGACAATCTGAGGAATAGTTCCATCATTGAGGATGCGAGCATCTCTAATTGTCAATGCATAATAAGGTGTGGTTTCCATGATGCCACCCTTCATGGCTTTTCTCTGGTTTACAGCATTAAGCTCTTCACCTTCGATTTTCTTTGTAATGTGGCTGTAGCTAACCTTACCTCTAATATTTACTGTAATTGGAGCATAAGGCGCTAATGATGTAATCTGTGTCTTACCCATAATTTCAATTCCTTTCTTGCGCAAGAAAGTATACATTTCAGTTTCACATATTTCACCCTTTACATTAAGTAAGGGCTGTACACATTTTGGTTGCGACTTATTGTTTCAAATTTTGTTTCAATGTGGTTTCAAATTTACGATAAAACACCTTTGACACGTTTTATAGCTATATTCAATCTCAATTTTTTTGAGAAAATGAATAATTACTATTGTTTTAATTCCT
>JAZSES010000093.1:0-5930 GCA_045531805.1 Candidatus Limenecus sp.
ATATATGATTTGGCTGTTATTGATATTTCTTTAATGAATTCTGAAGAAAACGCTTTACTTGAGAACTTTAAATTTTCTTATAAAATACCAATTTTATATATTTTAGAAGATTCAAAAAAGAATAAATTTCTTTTGGATAAAAGTAATTATATTGAAAGACCTATAGAGGGGAATACGGTTAGATCTCAAATTCAAAACATTTTAAGATTAAAAGCTATTCAAGATGAGTTGCTTCTTGAAAAAGAGAAGTTTACGCAAGTTTTTGAGCATACAAGTAATGAAATGATCTTGACTGATTTAGATTGTAATATTTTTGCTCAAAATAACAAAATTTTGTCCAAAAGTGATTTTCAGTATTCTAATTTTCTAGATTTGCTAAAAGAGCGTGTTTGTTTTGAACAGGTTAAACAGTTCGAGGCATTTTTAGATTCTAGTGAGAATACATTGAATTTAAACTTAGTTTTTGATGATGTAATTTTTGTTAAAGCTACCATTTCTAAACTTTTTAATGGAAATAAATCAACATCTTTACTTATTATTTTAGAAGATTGTTGTCATGAAGTTGAAATGACACAAATGCGTAGTTGTTTTATTGATATGTTAAATCATCATTTAAAAACTCCTGTGCGTGCAGAAAAACGCGTTTTACAATTGTTATTAGATAACAGTTTTGGTGCACTAACACCAGAACAGAATGATATTGTTCAGGAAATGCATAATTCTTCTCGTTTTATGTTACATATGATGGATAATGTTCTTACTATGTTTAAATTAAATAGTGAAGATTTTTCCTTAAACAAAAATACTAATTCAATAAAGAAAACGATTCAAAAATGTGTTGAAAATTTAAGCTACATGTTTAAATCTAAAAATCAGTCTGTAAAAATTTCTTCTTTCATTGAAACTGAAGCTGAGTGTATTTTTGATTATGACGAAATAGAGATAAAGAGGGTTTTGGAAAATATTATTGTTAATGCTTCTGAACATTCTCCGAAATCTAGCGAAATTTTAATTACAATAAAAAAAGTTTCGAATTTTGTGCAGGTGTCTGTTAGGGATAATGGCGCGGGCATTTCTCAAGATTCATTGGATAGTATATTGAATGATTGTTGGTATGAGCAGAGATTTAAGAAAGTTGGTAGTGGGTTAGGGCTTTATATTACTAAAAAGATTATTGAACGCCATGGTGGTTCTTTATCTATTGTTTCTAATACATCTTCTGTTAGAGGTACAGAATGTACATTTTCTCTACCTTGTGTTAGAGAATCTGCTATTGTTTCGATATAACTACTTTATGTTGATAAGAGTATTTTCATAAATGTAGTTTTTTATAACTTTTTGTTTGTTTGTGAAAAAAGGAATTATTAATTCTGTAGAATAAGTATTATTTTTATATTGTTTGAACATTTCTGTATATTCTTTTTCTGTAAATATTTGCATTTTATTGTTTGTTGTACTGTTTATTATTTCTACCTTTACACATAAATAATGTAATAATGTTAGATAAAAATCCTTGCCCTTTCTTTTAGTTTTGAGGATACTTATAGAGGGATTTATAATTTAACTTCGGGATAGTATAGTATGAACTGGAAGAAAAAGTTTAAGTTTGTTTTCATAACGTTAGCTTTTGTTGTTTTGATAGTTATTGTTTTAATTAATGTCTTTAAAATGACACAAGTAAGTGAAAAAGACTTGCAAACTTATTCTCAAGGACTAGATTATTTAAGTAAAAATGATTTGCAAAATGCTTATTTTAATTTTTCTAGCGTATCCAAAAATTCTGCTATATATGAGATTGCTTTGTTAAGACAAGCTTTGTGTGCGGATGCTTTAAATGATATAGAAACTGCAATTAAAAAATATAGAATATTTTTAGAAAAATACCCTGAGTCTGTTTTTAGTCCCAAGGCGAATTATGCTTTAGGGCAAAATTATTTAAAAATTAAGGATTATACAAAATCTGAAAAAGTTTTTAATAACTTGCGTAAGGATTTTAAAGACAGTGAATATGCGATTGCTTCAAATTATTATTTGGGATTGATATATAAGGAAAAAGCATTAGCAAAATCAAAAGATGAGGCTGTTACTATTTTTTCTAGTAGTGCAGAAAAGGAGATTTTTAATCTGAAAGAAAAGGCAAAAGAGTCTTTTTCTGAATATTTAAAAGATTCTCCAAACGGTAGATACGCAGATAATTGTGCAAAGGAGCTTACTACATTGGGTATCCCTTTAGCCGAAAGTGATTATTTTTATGCAGGCAAATCTTATTTTAAAAATGGCTTGTATGAAACTGCAAGAATGTATTTTAATAAATCTTCTATTAAGTACTCTTGGGCTTATTTGAGCGAAATTTATCGCAAGCAAAATGATTTTAGTTCTTATCGTTCTTCGTTTGAAAAGAATTATGCATTGTATTCTGAGTATATTGATGATGATGATTTGAAACAGTTTTTAGAAAACTATGCTGCTGCATACAGAACAGGGGCAAAACAAGGTTGGCTAAATTTGCTAGCTATTGCTGAAGAGAATGATTCAAAAGGTGCTGATTATATTCTATATCGTTTATTGAAACATTCTGATAAGTATGAAAGAACTCGTATTTACGAAAAAATATATAGTGAATATCCTACAGGTTATTATGCTTCTGACGCTGTAGCCAATTTGTTTTGGATTGCTTATACAAATAAAGAGTATAAGAAGGCTTATAATTTGGGGTTGGTTCATTCAAAGGATTATCAAAACACTATAGCTGCTCCCAAAATTCTTTTTTGGATGGGTAAATTGTTAGAGAAAAAGGGTAAACGCTCAGAAGCAAGAGCTTATTTCCAAAGAATATTAGACAATTATCCTGATGATTATTATGCTTTTAGGGCGAGCAAACATTTTAATTACAATCCTAACAATGCTTGGAAGACAAAGTCTTCTAGAAAATTGACAGAGAAAGTTCAAGATGTTCCATTCCCAACAAAACATTCTTCTGTTTCTGTTGATAACACCGTTTTATTTAATGTTATTTTTCAATTGAATGATTATAGTCTTTTGGCAGAGATTGACAATGGTAATAAAGCTTTGCAAAGTTGGTTATTGTATAAAGATGGAAAATATGCCACTTCTGCCTCAATGGCACGAGATTATATTGCAGCATTGCCAGAACGGCCTGATTTTTCCGATGATGTATACAAACTTGCTTATCAATTACATCATCAAGATTTGATTAATAAATATACAAAAGAGTATAGGTTGGACTCATATCTTATTGCTGCATTGATAAGGGAAGAGAGTTATTATAACCCTTATGCGGGTAGTTCTGTTGGCGCTAGAGGGTTAATGCAATTGATGCCAGCAACTGCTTCTTATATCGCACAAAGAAATGGTGTTTCTTATGCTGGTGCTGATTCTTTGTATAATCCAGATGTGAATATTCATTTGGGTTGTGCTTATTTTGATTATGCAAAGGAAAAACTGCATGAAGATGACTTACTTGCAGTTGCTTCATACAATGGTGGTCCTAATGCAGTACAGTATTGGAAAGATAATTTGGAGTATAGAAATTTTGATGAATTTATAGAAAATATACCTTATCCTGAAACTAGAGATTATGTAAAAAAAGTTTATCGTAGTTATTGGGTTTATTTGAATATTTATTAATATTCTTTTGTTGCAATATAAGGATTAGGATTATTTTTTATAAAACAGATATAATGTATTTATGCAAAAAGAGAAACTTGTTGAAATTAAAAATTTAAATATGTTTTATCCTATAACTTCGGATTTTTCTGGTTTTGGGAGCAAGCAGACTTTTATGCAAGCTTTGCATAGTGTTAGTCTTGATATTTACAAAGGTGAAATATTAGGGCTTGTTGGGGAGTCAGGTTGTGGTAAATCTACATTGGGCAAGGCTATTTTGCGTTTAATCCAGCCAGAAGGACAGGTTCTTTATTTAGGTCAAGATGTTTTGGCTTTTGATAAAAAAGAACTTAAAAAGTTTCGTAAAAAAGCGCAGTTGATTTTTCAAAATCCTTATTCTAGCTTGAATCCCAGAATGACAATTTTTTCTATTTTAAGAGAACCATTGGTTGTTCAGGGGATTAGAGATAAAAATGAGATTAATAAAAGAATTTTTGAAATTATTGATTTAGTCGGTTTAAGTAAAGATGATTTAAAACGTTATCCTCACGAGTTTTCTGGTGGACAAAGGCAACGTATTGCGATTGCAAGAGCTTTAATTTTAAAACCAGATTTTTTGGTGGCTGATGAACCTGTTTCAGCTCTTGATGTTAGTATCCAAGCTCAGATTGTCACTTTGCTAAGAGATTTGAAAGAAAAATTAGATTTAACAGTATTGTTTATCTCTCATGACTTGGGGGTTGTTAAGTATTTGTCTGATAGAATTGCAGTTATGTATCTGGGAGAAATTGTTGAACTTGCTACGGCAAAGGATTTGTTTGCTAGTCCTAAACATCCTTATACGAATGCATTACTCAGTGCTGTACCTTCAATACATAAAAGACAAAATGAAAAAGTTGTTTTGGTTGGTGACTTGCCTTCACCGAAAAATCCGCCCAAAGCTTGTAAATTTCATACGCGTTGTCCTCGAGTGATGGGGATTTGTTCGCAAGTTATACCTCACAATATTGCAATTGGTGTTGAACATTGTGTAAAATGTCATTTGTATGAGGAAGAAAACTAAGAAACATATAAAACAAATTTTTTATGGAATTCAATTGGTAGTTGCTCTACTTTTGTTTGTTTTGGGGTATTTGTATTTCGATGTACAAAATGTGCCATTAAGCTTGTATGAAACTCAAACAATGATGTCTGAACAAAAGGAAGCTTATTATGTAGAACAATGGTGCAAGCCTGAGTTTGGCAAAAGGGAACATATGTTGTTGGACAAAACTCGTGTTGACTGTTTGGCTAAAGATTATGCGATTGAATTTGATTTTGCGAAAAAGTGGGCAGAAAGTATAGGACAGGCTTTGTATTATGCTAGGATGACAGAAAAGATGCCTGCAGTTGCTTTGATTTTGACTAGTTCTTCTGATATGAAATATGTTAAACGGGTAGAGAAAGTTGATAGTGGTATAAAGATATTTTTGATTAAAGCATATTGATAATGTGTGTTATGTTGTTCTAATATTTTAGATGAGCCATAATTTTATCAAATTTTGGATAAATTTCAAACTTATGAGATTCTGAACATAGTCCTATCATAACAACTATGCAAGTTTAGTGCTTCAGAATGACAGCTAAATGTACGAAGATTAAAATGGGGTTCGGGGCGAAGCCCTGATGTAACTTTGACTAGAGATTTTAAAGTAAGAAAATGAAAAATTAAAAAACGGACTAATCTTAGTCCGTTTTTGTTTATTTATTTTGCATATTTTAAGAACTTTTGAACTTTTGTATGCATCATTTCCTCTTTAATTTTCAAGTCACCATTTGCATCAGGCCCGATTACGAAGTGAGCAGGGATTTTGTAATCACTTGTTGATGGTTGACGTAAACAAGTGATTTTATAATCATCACCTTGTTTTGTAATTTTTCTTTCGGTGTAGAAGTTTTTATACTTTGTAAGTCTAGCACCGTTTGCACCAATTCTCATTTGGTTAAAGTACTGTTTTGTATCTGCTGTAACAGAAACAAGAGAACCGTCTGGTTTTATTACAACCCTGATAATTTTTGCGTTTTTGTCATAGTATGTTGGTACTGTATCACTATATGTATTTGCTGCATTTACATAGTTGTTGAAAAATGTCAAAACTTCTTGTGGTGTAGCTGCAAAAGCACTGTGTCCTGCTAATACTGCAACGATAGCAAAAACTGTTGCTAGTAATTTTTTCATAATAAACTTCTCCTTTATCATCAATTTGATGTACATATTATACAACGAATAACAAAATGAATTGTTCACTTTTTGTATAATTTTT
>JAZSES010000101.1:0-5577 GCA_045531805.1 Candidatus Limenecus sp.
TCAACATTTTCATTTACAAATATTACCTTATCTTTCAATATTGGCTTTATCTTAAAACAAGTGAGAAACTCCTGTCTGTCAGAACAGCCAATTTTATCTGTTAAGTAAGTCTTGTCAGTTCTTTCAAAAAAAGTGTTCAATCTATTCTTCGTATATCGATTTATACGCAACTCATCATCTTGTGATAAGTAAATATAACCATTTTGTGCAAGTTGCATAACATCAGCATCTAAATCAACAGCAACTATAGGAAAAAACTTTTCCGACTTACCTTGTAACTTTGTAATCAGGAGCATAGCAATGGATAAGGCTTCTGAACCGTCAGAACAAGCTAATGAAAACACATTCACCTTAGATGTATTTTGGTATTTATGTATCAATTCATCAAAAAGCCTATTCCACTGAATATCCTCAACAAAAAAATGTGTTGATGTTTCATGGTCAAGAGAACCATCCTCTTTATAAACTTTTTTATATGTAGTTCCAAAGTTCAAATTTTTGGATGCATAATTTATTGTTGATATTTTCAATTTGTCACCGATTAAACCAAATACTATTTACATAAAAACCAAACAAAGTTTTTTTTGCGACACAATATTGATTCATAGCTACATTCTACAACCAGAATCTTTTGTATCCACATCACCATCAAAATCATTGTCAATGCCATCAAAACAAGAATTTATCGAATTGTAAGACTCAGCAGAAGGATTATTTTCTAGCCATTTTTCTGGTATCGAATTATAGAGGTGTAAAAATTCAGCCTTGAAAGACTTAGCAAGACCACTATTTTCTATAATTATGACATTTTCATCATTGTAATTCTGACCACTTTGGGTAAAATTCATCGACCCTAAAACAACATACTTGTCATCAATAATTATCGACTTCATATGCATCTTACCTGCTCTGTCTTCTGTTTTAACAGATACACCATTACCTCTAAGTTGTTTTACGGCAGAATACTTAGAAGAAGCAGATGTTGCATCGACAATAAGCTTTATATCCACACCTCTAGCATTAGCATCAATCAAAGCCTGTTTAAAACCAGAATGGGTAACAACAAAAACTGGAACATAGATATATTTTTGAGCAGATTTTAACAGTGGAATAATTTGCATATCTATAATTTTATCCTGCGGAGAAAAATAAACTTTTATTGAACCATTATCTTGAGAATTCTTAGTTTTTTCACTTTTTAAAGTATGAAAACTCCCATTGTACATATACTCAAATTCTTTTTTATAAATATTTGCAATCAATTGATTTGTTATGAGTAAAGCAGAATTCGAATTAAATCCAGATAAATCCGTATGAGAGATATTTGCTGAACCAGTCCAAACTTTTTTGTTATCAAAAATAAAAAACTTATTATGCATTATAGCGTCTTTAAAAACCTGTCCATCTTTAGAAATTGTATTAGATAACTGTAAATCAGATTTTGAATCAAGCAAATATTTTTTAAGCTCAAATGTTTCAGAATAAATTGTATTGCCAGATTTATCCAAGTCATAAACCCAACGAATTTTCACACCCCTTTTTTGTGCATTTATCAAGGCATTAGTAATTTCAGGTTGCTTATCAATTCCATATATAGCAAAATCGATACTATATTGTGCACTATTTATTTCTCTCAGTAAAGATTTGCACAAAGTTGTAAGACATTTATTAGAAGGATAATAATACTTGGTAAAATCTGTGATGAAAAATTCAATTTCGCTATCTTTATATATTGGCTTATATTGTTCAAAAACATCTTTTGGATAGTTAGTCAACAACTTTTGCGTTTCTGCTGATTTAACAACAATACAAAATTTGCAAGGCTTAACATCTTTGTTTAAATCCGTGAGTTTTACAACTTTTTCATAGACAGATTTTAGCGCATAATTACATTCTAAATTATGAAATTTATTTGTTTTAGTATTATAAGAAACCAAATCAAGAGTATTGGCATATCTAAGATTTTTTTGAACTTTATCTAAATTATCTTTAGTAAAAACAAATCCTTTTTCTACCAAATTATTTACATAATCAGAACCATCAGGCAATATTACCTTGTAATCTTGACCTTGAAGTTTTACCAATTTTATTTTCTTGTTAAACAAAACCTTATTGGCATATTCGTCAGCAAGAAAATTTAGCTTTGCGCTATCAATTTGAGATAAATTATCTGTCGCAAGCAAAAAATCATAAAGAACTATCCGCTCGTCATCATCCGCAATATTGTTCCTATCAAAATCAACATAAAAATCTAAGGCTGATACAATTTTTACTACCTTATAATGCTCATCTTTCTCTACAGAACAAATGAAAACAAGAAGAAAAATAAGCAATATTAGGAACAAAGCGACTCTTTTCATATCTAAATTATAGTACAATACCAAATCAAAAAAATAAAAAGTAAACTAAGATTAAATTTTTTGCACAGAGTAATATCTAGACTACAATAACAAATAGAATATGGGGACTAATAATGAAAAAAACAGTTTATGCTTACATCCACACTCATTGGGATAGAGAATGGTATAGAGAATTTGAAGAATTTAGAGTAAGACTAATAGAAGTCTTTGATGATGTTATCCATAAACTAGAAACAAAAGAACTACCGTCATTCTACTTTGACGGACAAACTAGCGCATTAGAAGACTATCTTGAAATACATCCTGAAAACAAAAGCAAAATTGAAAGTTTAATAAAAGAAAAAAGACTGTTCATTGGCCCATACTACTGTTCAACAGATAGTTTTCTAGTAGATTGTGAAGCCTTGATAAAGAATCTGCAAATAGGTTTTGATTACTCAAAGAATTTCGGGTGTGAAGATTTTATCGCTTATCACGCTGATACTTTTGGGCACAGTGAACATTTGCCCAGTATAATCAAATATTTTAATCTTAATAATGCAATGTTTTGGAGAGGACTTGGAGAATTAAATTCAGAATTTAAATTCAACGGACTTAACTCAACATACTTAATAGAAGGCTATTTTCATGACTATTTCAATTCAACTCTACCAATAGAAAAGAAAATAGAATTTTTAACAAGAACACTAGATAGAATAGCAAAATACTCAACAAATAATATTCTTCTACCTATAGGTGCTGACCACTTATGCACTCCCCACAAAATAGAAGAGCAGATTACAGAAATAAACAAATATCTAACTAACTATAAAATAGTAATATCAACACCATTTGAATACTTAAAAAAAGTAAAATCAGCACATATAAAAAACATAAAAAAAGAGTTTAGAGACACAACAAGAAACTTTATCTTACCAGGAGTAATATCTTCTCGCACAGATTTAAAGCAAAAGAATGTTATCACACAATGGAAACTCTCCAGAATAACTCAGCCATTACAAGCAATAATGGCATTTGCAAAAGCAACAAAAAACTATCAAAAAGAAGTCGATTATGCATACAAAGAATTGATTAAAAACCACGCACACGACAGTATTTATGGTTGTAGTATTGATTCAGTGCACAAAGAAAATATTACTCGTTATGAAAAAATAAATTCTGAATCAAATGCAATTATAAATAGCATTAAATGTAAACTAAAAAATTCAGAAAATCTTGCAGTTCTTAACCTATCGAATTATGAACTAAATGGCACAGTAAAATACTCAACAGACAAAAAATTGGACAAAAAATACAATGGACAACTTATAGGAAAAAGACAAGGATTTCCTAACTCAAAAGTTTATCCAACAAATCAAATACCAATTACAGAAGACTACACAACTATTTATGACTATCTAATAGATGTAAAAAACATAAATTCATTTTCAACAGGCATTATTGATAAAACTACTATCAACAAAAAAACAACATTAAATGCAACACAAAATTCCGTAGAAAATGAATATATCAAACTTGAAATTAAAAACAATAAATTTATACTTACAGATAAAAAAACAGGTAAAAAACAAACCGACTTTATAAAAATAATAGACAGAGCTGATATTGGTGACAGTTACAATTTTGGTGCACTGAAAAATGACAAACCAATATATGCACAAATAAAAAACACAAAACTAAAAGAAAATGGGCATATTAGATGCACACTAGAAACAGTGTTGGAAATAAATATTCCACAAAATTCAAGTATAAAAGGTAGAAGCTCAAAAAATACAAAACACAAATTAATACTAAAATCCATTTTAGAAAATCAAAATAATTTTATAGAATTTGAGCTAAACTGGGAAAACAAATCAAAAGATCACATACTACAAGTTGAACTAAAACTTGACAAACCTATCACAGAAACACTCTCGGAAGACTTAGCCGGAGTAATAAAAAGAAATTTTGATGAAAATTATGATATTTACAAAAATATCCCAGCAAAACGAGGAATAGAGCTCAAACACAACACCGCACCAATGCAAAGATTTCTTACAGTTCAAGGAATTGGACTAATAACAAAAGGTCTACAAGAATACGAAATTAACAAAAACAAACTTAGATTAACACTACTTCGTTCGACAGGAACAATCTCAAACCCACACAACCCAACTAGAGGAACTCCAGCAGGCCCTCCATTACCAACACCAGAACTACAACTGCTTGGCAAGAGAAATGCTAGTTTTGCGATTATATTTACAAATAATAAAAATGAAATTTACAAAGCAACAGAAAAATTCTACGATGCAACAATTGTTGTTGAAAATGATATAGAATCACAACAAATATTGAAAACAAATAATGAAAATATTATTGTAACAACAATAAAAACAAACGATAAAAATGAGCTTATAATAAGGTTACTCAACATCTCTGAAAAAGAAGAAATGTTGGATATAACGACAGAACTGAAATACAAAGAGATTTATATTTTGGATGCATTTGAAAACAAACAACAAAAATATAAACCTCTAAAAATCAAACAAAATTCATTTATAACGCTAGCTATTTTGCCATAACAACCTTTGGCATAGCCAACAACATTTTTGCAGTTTTGTAAGAAGCAAGTTGAATTTGTTCTGCAATTGTTCTATCTTTTGGAGCTTTAGCTTCGATAGATTTTATCATTTTTTCAAAAGCCTCTTTTGTCATTTGCCCAGTTTTATTTACATTAGGAGTTCTAGGTGGAGGAACAATCCCATTTTTTGGAGCTTTTCTAGGAGCCGGAGCAAACCTACCAACGGCATTAGTAACAGATACAGATTTCAACATAAAAACACCTTTCACAAAATAACACTTACTAATACATAAAAACATTTTTGCCAGAAAAATTGCTAAACATAAAACAAAACGCAATTTTTTAACACAAAAAGACTTTATATAAATATAAAAATATTTTTAAGGTAGGTTATGTTTCCAAATTACTTTGCACCAATAAACTATTCACAAAATGTTTATCAAGGCTACACACCAGTAAGTCAGCCTATCCATGTGAATTCCCAATATACTACACAACAACAGTATCAAACTAACAAAACCAACAATTTTACACAAAATTATTGGCAATATCAAAACTATTGTGGAATAAATAATCAGATATATTTGAATCAAGAAATGTACAACAACCTACAATTTGGGAAAAGTCTTCTAAATGAGTTTTCTGTACAATACCCAT
>JAZSES010000217.1:0-2224 GCA_045531805.1 Candidatus Limenecus sp.
GAGGAGCCATTTAATAAAAAAGAGATGTCATTCGACATCTCTTTTTTATCGTTCAATTTTATGGCACAATGAATTACAAACTACAGACTAATCCATATAACCAATTAGTTTAAGTTAATATTTTTGGTTAAAAATCCTGAAACATCAAATTCCTTCAAACTTTTAGCATTTTCTAATACTTGAGGTAGAACTTCAATATTTTCTGCAATTTTTTCTGTATCACCTAAACGAATGTCATCCAAATTAATATTAGTATTAACTTTTGGTGCAACTGTATCAGTAATATCCATTGCTTGCTTTAAAAGTCTAATATTTTCTGGTTTAGAATCAGCTTTACATAAATTAGAAATTAAATTATAGAAAGTTTATTCTTTACAATTTGAACCTAAATCCATTGATGGCATACCTTTTAATACAGATTCAGATAAATTTTTCACCAATGGTTCAGTTGCTTCTGCTTGTTTTTCTGTACCAACAAAGTGGAAATTATCAACAAACTTTTGTAAGAAAAATTTAGCATTTGTATCATCAGAATGTGAAACAACCGTTTCAGCCAAGTCAACAGCTTTTGGATTAACTTTGCTTAATCCTGGCAACAGATTTAAAACATAACCCATCAAAGTTGTTCTTTTATTTGTATTTTTAACCTGTCCAATAGTATTATAATCTACAGTTGGAAATATATCTGTATTAATCATTGCGCGTGTATTTGATAAATCAACAACATCGTGTGCTAAACTCAAATGACGTTGAGGCATATCTCCTGCAATGCTTAAAAACTCAGTAACTTCACGAGCTTTTAATTCTGAAACCTTAATTCCAACAGCGCAATCTGATAATTTTGATAATTTCGCATGTTCAGTACGTTCAGCACTAGTTAAAGAAATACCTTTAGTTAGTTTAGTATTTAACTCTGATGTGTAAGCATTTTGCTTTTGTATTATTACATCAACAATATCACTATTATTTTGTTTAGCCAGTTTTTCAAAATCATAACCACATTTTTTCACTAGTTCAAACAAAGTTTTTCGACCTTTTTCAGCCTTATCAGCTTCACATTTTGCTAATAATTTTAGCGAAGCAATAATTTCTTCAGAAGAATTTGTACGAGGAGCGTGGAATGTTGCACCCATTCTCATAAAACCACCATCGTCAAGAAAACGATTAGCTAACTTTTCTGTTTTTTGAGGAACAACATCTTGAACTTTTCCAGTTATTCTCGATAAAAAAGACATAAACAAGACAATCCTTTCTACTTTATCACACAAAACTTACAAATATAAAGTAAAAACATACAAAAAATTGCCTATTTATTACAAAATCTTACAAGATTTTAAAATAATGACTAAGTATAATTTAAACTTCTATTAGAAAAATATACGCAAATACAAACAAAACTACTTAATAACATCAGGGAAATAGTCATACAAAGTTTTGCTTTTTATAAACTCAGAAGCTCGTTTAGCAGCAGTTTTTATGGACTCATCATCATCAACGACATAAACTCTTACAAGCTCTTTCAATCTATCTTGATGTGTTCTAATAAATTCTATATCAAGATTTTCGGATTCCGAATAATGATTTTTACTACGTTCAGGAGAAATAAATGTCGAAAAGTATTCTGCTGCATTCTCAACACGTCTTGTATTTGAATCAAATACCTCTTTCATTAAATTTTTATTGAGAAGGATAACAACCTTATTTTTTCGTTTCAATGCTTCTGTAATTTCTGCCACAGCGACTTTTCGTCCACCAGTACAAACTAACACATTAGACGCATTAGCTGTTGCACTTGTATATGTTTCTGTATCAGGAAATACATGCACAGGTGTTTTGACATATTTTTTCAAATCAGTTTTTTCATCAAATTTGTCAAAATCAGTATATTTGTCCCAATATCTTTCAGTAGTTACAAACATAACATTATTCGCACCAAGACCACTTACCTTTGTTGTAATATCATAAAGATTACCTTTGTCCAAACTTGGTGGAACAACATAACCAGTGTTTCTTTTTCCCAAGTTTTCATCTAAAGAATTGAGAAATAATTTTGTCGTATGCTCATAGCCATCTATGTCAAAAGAATATCCAGATGTAGCAATTCTATATTTTTTATCACCAATCGTATCTTTTAAAACCTGAGACATATCATCAGTTTGCAATCTAATCAAATTGCAATCGTCATTTTTATTAACTTTGGTTGTAAAAAGGTCTTATAAACAAA
>JAZSES010000377.1:0-2057 GCA_045531805.1 Candidatus Limenecus sp.
CGCTTTCTTATGTATATAACCTTATTGATAATGCAATTCCTTTTTCAACAAGAAGTATAACGTTGGAAAGGATTGCGGCTGTTATGGACATTGAACCAGAGGAGTTTGTTGAATACAAAATTCCTCAAGAACCTTTGATTATGGATGATGCTATTGAATTTTTGAAAGAAAGACAGAAAGAAAAAAGACTTTCTACCGTACAGTTGTTAAAAAGTTTTCCTCGTAAAAAGCGAGTTGAAATTGTTGATATCCTTAGGGGGGCAAGACCTATACCGCTAGATTGGAAAGAGCTTTCTTTGATAGCGCAGGTCTTGGATATCGACAAAGAACAAATTTACCCTTATTGGGAAGATAGGGCAAGGCAATTGTTGCAAACAGCAGGAATGAACTTGCAAGCCAATCAGGGGTTGATAGATGCAATGTTTGATTGTGCCAGAAAATACGTTGATTAAAGAGTTTTGTTGTTAATTTATAAATTAAATCTATTTGCCAATGCAGAAATGCTCAAATATATTCTCCAAGATTTCATCGGTGATAACTTCACCGGTGATTTCGTCTAATGCCATAAGCGCTGATTTTATGTCTATAGAAATAAGGTCTTGTAGTTCATTGTTTTGAGTTGCAATTAACGCATTTATAAGGGCATTTTTAGAGTTTTTAAGGCATTCTTCTTGTCTTTGATTTGTGACAAACTCCGTTTCCATTGTGTTTTGGTTAAGTACAGTCTCTTTGATTTTTTGTTTTAGTTCATCGATATTGAACCCAGTTTTTGATGAAATATTAACGGCTTCAGGATTGGGAACTTCTGCAATATCAGCTTTTGTTGCAACTTTTATATGTGGCTTGTCTTCAATCATTTCGTAGATTATTGCATCATTAGCATCAAAGCCTTTGCTCCAGTCGAATAGGAACAAAATCAGGTCTGCATTTTGTACGCAATTTTTTGTGTACTCAATTCCTATGGCTTCTACCTTGTCTATTTCTTTGTTGTCACGAATTCCAGCAGTGTCTATAAGTGTAGCCGGTATTCCATCAAGGTCGATGGTTTCTTGTATAACGTCTCTAGTTGTTCCAGGAATGTCAGTGACAATAGCTCTGTCGAGATTTAAGAGTGCATTGAACAAAGACGATTTACCAGCGTTTGGGCAACCAGCTATTGCAATTTTTATTCCCTGTCTCATTATGTTTGATGCATTGGCATTTTGTAATATCCTGTTTATTTTTTCAATCGCATTTTCAATTTCTTTTTCCAAGTATGAATATTCAGGCTCTGCTACATCTTCAGGAAAATCTACTGCTGCTATAATTCTCGAATACAATTCAAACAACGATGTTTTTATTTCTTTTGTGGCGTTTGCAAGTGCTCCTGACAAATTATTTGCACTTTTTTGGGCGAAGTCTGTTGTTTTTGCGTGTATCAAATCCAAAACTGCTTCGGCTTGTGAGAGGTCTAATTTCTTGTTCAAAAAGGCTCTTTTTGTAAACTCACCTCTTTGTGCCAGTCTAGCACCTTGTTTTACTGTTAAATCCAGTATCTTTTTTACAACTTTTGGGCCACCGTGGCATTGAATTTCTATTACATCTTCGCCAGTGTAACTATGAGGAGTTTTAAATGGTAATAAAACCACTTCATCAATTTTTGTATTATTTTCTGTAATCCAGCCGTGGTAAATTTTTCCAGCATCTTTTATTTTTGCAGAAAATATTGATTGTGCTATTTCAAAGGCCTTGTCTCCGGATAGGCGTACAATCCCTACACCTCCAAAGCCAAGGGGGGTTGCAATCGCTGTAATTGTTTCAAACTCATAGTTTATATTCATTCTCAAATAGTATAATCAACAAGCTATGCTTGCAAATATTAACTTTTGTAACAAGAGTAGAGTTTTTGCAAACTAAAAAGGCAATTATTTAATAAGTAAATACTTTATATATATGTAAGCGATAAGCAAACAAAACAAAAAAAAGAAATTAATAAAGTTTTTTAAACCATACACATACACTGACCTACCTACACACTAACCTACACTTACTTACACACGAGGAATCAAACAAGATTC
>JAZSES010000180.1:0-5556 GCA_045531805.1 Candidatus Limenecus sp.
AGTGTTCATAATGGTTAACTTGTATATCCTTTCTACTATTATTGTAACACTTTGAGTCTGTGCGTTCAATTGCTAAAGTAAGGTAATTTTAAAAAAGCAAACACCTGCTTATTTTCAAGCTTAACAAAAGTTTATAAAAAACGTTTGTTAAAAAGCGTGAAATGTACGCTATACTTATTTATGGTTGATTTTACACTTATTGTTGTTTTGTTTTGTTCGTTTTTGGGTACTATTAATTTGTGGATGTTAAGGAATGTCTATTATGAAAAAATGTTTAACTATTATAATTGTATTTTTTATTAGTTTTTTTTCATTGCCAGCATATTCGGCTGGTAGTAACTATATCAATGAATTAAGTCATTATGCATTATGGAACAAAAGTAAGAAAATTACAGTTTGGGTTCAACCGTGTGAATACTCAAGAACTGTTTATAAGGCGTTTCAAGAATGGATGATAGCGGCTGGTGGTTGTGTGAAATTTATTGATGCGAAAGATAAGGAAGATGCAAATATTACAGTGTCATTTGTTCCAGCTATTGATGGTTTAAAAGTTGGTGTTACTCATCAGCATACGATTGGACCTTATATGGTTAAAGCTGATGTAAGATTAAGGTATAAAGACTTTAATAATAGAAAAATATCTCAAGAAAAAATGTATGCTGTAGCAGTCCACGAAATTGGACATGCACTTGGCATAATGGGGCATTCTTCAAACCGCAATGATATTATGTACCCAACTACCGATGTAATAGGTATCCATGCATCTAACAGAGATGTTAACACTATTCGCACATTTTATTGTTCTGGTAAGTATTAAATGATTCTGTAAATCATTTGTTCTCTGTTTCGATGTTCATTTCCTATTGTGAAAGCCTTTTTAAGTTCTTCGAGTGCTGTTTCTGATTTGTCTGGGTCATTTGCATATATAGTTGCAATGACTTCATCTTTTTGTACCCATTCTCCACAGGTTTTATTTAAATAAATACCCGCAGCGTAGTCTATAGAGTCTGTTTTCTTTTCTCTACCTGCACCTAATATTTTGCAAGCGTGAGCTGTTTTGTATGCGTCTATATGTTGTACAAATCCTTCATATTCAGCTCTTAGCTGGTATGCATAGTTTGGTTGTGGGAAGAATCTATAGTTTTCAATTACGGAAATTTTTCCATTTTGTGATTTTAGTAAATTACGAAATGCTTCCAATGCACTTCCCGTATTGATTGCTGTATCAATTTGGGAATAAGCTTCTTCTTTTGAATTAGCTTTTTGTAATTCGACTAGTGTAAGTGCAGCCATTTCATAAGTAAGTTCTTTTATAACAGCAGTCATATTACCCTTTAAAAATTCGATAGATTCAATAACTTCAATTGCATTACAAATAGCTCGTCCTAATGGTTGTTCCATTGATGTTATTACAGCATGGAATTTTTTGCCGAGTTTTTGAGCAATGTTTACCATCCATTCAGCTAGTTCACAAGCGGCTTCTGGTGTTTTAATAAATGCACCAGAACCGTATTTTACGTCGAGAACTACGTAATCAGCTCCAGAAGCTATTTTTTTTGACACTACTGAGGATGCAATCAATGGTACAGCATCTACGGTGGCTGTCACATCTCTTAGTGCATATAATTTACCATCCGCAGGTGTAAGTCTTTTTGTTTGGGCACCGATCGCAAGACCTGTTTCTTGTACTTTTTCAATTAATTCTTCAATATCCAAATCTGTACTAAATCCTGGGATAGATTCTAGTTTATCAATAGTTCCTCCAGTATGCCCCAGGCCTCTACCGGAAAGCTTTGCAATTGGTATGCCACATGCCGCAAGTATTGGAATCAGAATTAGTGTGATTTTGTCACCAACACCGCCTGTTGAGTGTTTATCTGCAACGTGAGGGCAGTTTGATTTTAAAGGCGTTAAATCAATTACTTCTCCTGAGTCGATTATGGCTTGTGTAAATAGTGCTGTTTCGTCAATAGTCATACCTTTAAAGTATACAGCCATAAGCCAAGCTGAGATTTGATAATCTTCTGCCATTCCTGTTGTAACGCAGTTTACAATAAATTTTATTTCTTCAGCAGTGTGTTCTAATCCTTTTTTCTTTTTTTCAATTAAGTCAACAAATCTCACTTTATACCTCTTTATCATCTAATTTAGTGTCGCAATTGCTTCCGGCTTTTTGATTTCCTTCTTGCTCAGGTGGTTTTGCCTATATACATATGGCATAGTCGTTTTATTATCTTCGAGTATCGGATTTGCGTCCGTCCGAAAATTAGCTTAACTCAGTCAGCAACTACTCACCTTTGACTTCTTGTGCCGAAATCTTTGATTTTATGCAAAATGTCTTTACTTTGTAAATAAAACGCCACTCAAAAAATTCGTTTATGTCACTCTGTTTTTTATCTTGAATTTTTCTCGGACCTATTTTGATTGTTTATTAAACATATCACAATAAAAATTTTTTGGCAGTAATATTAAGCAATAAAAAAGAGGAAAGCAAACGCTTTCCTCTTTTCTAGAATTATCAACTATTTTTTTACAGGTTTCAATCTACCAGAATTAAGGTAGTTGATAACGTCTTGTGATAAGTCTGTTCCACCTGTAAAGATAACTCTGTAATCGAGAACCACATCAATCTTTTTGTCAGCTGCAACAGCTTTTGTTGCTTGCAGAATATTGTTTTCAACTTCTTCTGCTCTTTTCATTTTTAATTCTGTGAATGCATCATTTTTTGCTTTGAAATCTTTTTGAACTTGGTCTTCAAAGTTTTTCTTATTAATTGGTGAGTCGATATTTTTGTATTGTTTTTCTTTGTCCATCAAATACTGTTGAAGCTCTAAGTATTTTGTATCAATTTCTTTGTATGCATTTTTTGCGAATTCATAGTTTGATTCAACTGTTTTGTAGTTAACGTAACCAATTGTTTGAGCGTCAGCTGTTGTTTTGGCATTTGTTAATGCGAATATTGCTACTGTTGCGATGAATAATGCTGCTAATTTTTTCATATTTTACTCCATAAGTTTGTACACATTATTTATTCAAAATCTTATCAACAATAGTATGTAAAGACAAGTTAAATATTTGTGAGTTGTTTATATAATTCAGTATAATTTTGTTAAGTAAGTAATTTATAAAAATGAACAATATCAAACTTATAAAAATAATTTTAATAGTAATATTTACATTATTCTTTACACTAGAGGGATTTTTCTTATTTGTTGTACCTGCTAGTGTAAATAAATTTGTTGCGTCTGAGAAATTACATCAGTTTTTATTCAACAAGTATGGACTAACTTTGATTACAGATGATTTTAGGCTAAAAACTTATCCAAATTTTAAATTTAGGATTATTGCAAAAGAGTTCTCTTTAGGTGTTGGTAATAATAGAGATTTTGCTGTAAAGAAAGCTGATATTATTGTTAAAATGCCTTCTTTGTTACTTAAAAAGATTACATTTTCTTCTATTTCTGCACATGAATTTTCTTTGAAACTTACACGTAAATTAGATGGTAATTTTTATTTTTGCAATTTACCACTTAAGTTTGATAAAAAAAATAAATTCAGTGTAGATTTTTATTCTGGTAATATTCTAAATTCAAATATTTTACTTGTTGATGATGTTGTTAATAACAATCTTGAAACTAGAATAAATACAATGAATTTTTTGTATAAGAAAAAAAAATTATTTGATCTAAAATTAGATGCTGTTGTTTCTGCTAATAATAAAAAGAATATTGTGATTTTTGCGGATATTTTTTCAAAGTTGCCTTTTGAAAAGTCTGTTAATAACGACAATTTTATTTGTGATATTTCTGTTAAAAACCTTGATTTAAAAATATTTTCTAGTTATTTTAAGCATTTTTCAAAAGGTGATGTTATTGCTTCTAATGGCTTAATTGATTTGTCAGTAAAAAAAGATGATTTGCTGACGCTTGATGCTAGTTTGAAAAATTTTAGTGTTGATTATAAGAATCCTTTAGATTCAATCCGTTCTCAAAACGATATTTATCTAACTTCTAAAATAACATTTGAACCCAAAACCATTGTTTTAAAAGAATTTGTTGCTAAATCTGAAGATTGGTCTGTTAAGACAACTGGTAATATTAAAAATTTTGCGTCCTTAAAACCAAGTGATATGAAATTGGATTTGACTGTTGATATACCTAGTGCCGATATCCACTCTTTATATTGGTTAATTCCCACTGTAAGTGCTGATAAATTAAAATCGTTGCAAAAATTAAAAAAACATGGTGCATGGGGTCTTGTTAGTGGTGTTATACAGCTAAAAGGTTTTGCTACAAGTCCTGAATTATATGGTGATTTGGTTGTAGATGATGTGTATATTGTCAAGAATAATCCACTTGTTCCTCATAGTAAGGTTTTTGCTAGTTTTAAAAAGGACTATGTTACCATCAACTCACGTGTTTGGGCTGGAGCTGAAGAATATGTTGATGTTGAGGGTATTACAGAATTAAAGCTTTATGGAAAAGGTGATTTTCGTATTACTTCGTCTAAAAATGTTGATTTGGGAACAGCTTTGTATATGCTAGTTCCAATTCAGGAGTTGGTTGGTTTTGATTTGGGACCTGTGCCTTATATGGATATTTCGGGTAAGGGTAATATTGATATTCGAGCAAAGGGGACTATTCTTGATGGTGAAATAGATGGTGTATTCAATTTCAAAGAAACCTTGGCGTCTTTGGAAGGGCTTAATTTGGTTTTAAAAAATGCTGATGGTTCCCTTTCATTTGATAAAAAAGATATACATTTTTCAACAAATAAAGCTTTTGTAAATGGTAAGCCCATAAAAGTTGATGGTTTAGCTAATTTATCTGGTCGAATTGATTTTAATATTTTTTCAAATGATATAGACTTATCTTATTTGTTAGCTATTTTGAATACAAGTGAGATTCTTGAGAGTAAAAGATTATTGGCAGAGCCTATAGAATGGGCAAAGGGAAAGGTTGAAGCTAATATAAAGTTAACTGGTATTGTAAAAGACTTTTCTCAAATTATGTCGAATGAAACTGTCTCCATTTCGGGTAACTTGATTATTGATAATGCTGAGGCAAAGTTAAAAGATATTCCTCTGGTATTGTCTAAGATTAAAGGTTCTGTTCATTTTAACAATGATGGCTTAAATCTTGATTTGCTAGGCAAAATGGGTACTTCTGTCTTGAAAATAGTTGGTTTTTCTAATTCAAGCAATGTTGATTTTAAAATTAATGGTGAAAAAGTTAAATTATCTGATATTGTTGGCGGTTTATCAAAAATAAAAGGCTATGAAGATTTTGATAAATTGTCAAAAATAAACTCTTTAGTGACTTTTGTTGCGAACTATAAGTTGCCTCATAGTTTGAATAACAGTAAATTATCTTTCGAGAATTTAAATGTGAATGGTAAGTTTATTCCTATTGCTAATAAAGACGATGTTGTCAAAATTCTTGATGGGAATTTTATATTAAAGAATGGTTCATTTATTTTAAATAATTTTAAATCCAGGGTTGGTGATTCTGATGTGTTTTCAAATCTTGTTGATAAAAATATTTTTTCAAGCCAACC
>JAZSES010000102.1:0-5756 GCA_045531805.1 Candidatus Limenecus sp.
TATTATTATTATTATTATTATTATTATTATTATTGTGCCGTCTACACTTGATATTATTGGTTTATATGGTTTGTAATATTTCGTAATAATGTGTTATAATTTGCCTGTATAGAAAATACGGGATTAAATTAATGACACAGGTTAAGTTTACAAAAATGCATGGCGCTGGTAATGATTTTATTTTAATGGAATACGACGAGTATCAAAAGATAGAAAAGTTGTTCCCTGAAATAGCTGTAAAGTTGTGTGATAGACACTTTGGTATCGGAGCAGATGGGATTTTTGTACCTGTGGAAGATCCTAAAACTTATTCTGACTTGGAATGGCTGTTTTATCAAGCTGATGGTTCTACTGCGCAAATGTGTGGTAATGGTATGAGATGTTTTGCACGCTTTTGTTTTGATAAAAAAATAGTTAATAAACGTAAATTTACTGTTCACACTGGCGCTGGGAAAATTGTTCCAGAAGTTCTTGAAGACATGAGAATAAAAGTTAATATGGGTGAGCCCATTTTATCACCTGAGAAAATTCCGTTCAAAGCTGATGCAAATTTAAATCAATCTTTAAGGCTTGGGTTGAAAAAGTTTTCGGTAAACGCTATTAGTATGGGAAATCCTCACTGTGTTATCTTTGTTGAGAATGATGAAGATAATCACGAGATGGCTAAAAAATATGGCGATGATATTGAACATCATAATATGTTCCCTGAAAAAACAAATGTTGAATTTGTGAAAGTTATTTCAAGAAATGAAATAGATGTTGCTGTTTGGGAACGTGGTTGTGGTATTACCTTGGCTTGTGGTACAGGTGCTTGTGCTAGTGTTGTCGCTGCTATATTGAATGGATATTGTGATGATAAAGTTAAGGTAAATTTGCCTGGTGGTGTTTTGACTATTGAATGGGCGGGTAATGTACAAAACCCAACGTTTGATGTATTTATGACTGGTGATGCAGAGTACGTTTATACAGGTGTAATTGATATTTAATGTCAAACATTCTAGAAGTTAAAAACTTAAATATAGGATTTAATTTGGCTGACGGATTTCAGCAGGCTATTTATAGTGTGTCTTTTTCTTTGCAAAAAGGAGAAACCTTAGCCATTGTTGGTGAGTCAGGTTGTGGTAAGACTATTTCAACAATGTCAATATTGCAATTGTTGCCTGAAACCGCTGAAGTAAGAGGTGGGCAAATTATTTATTCTGGCGATGATATTTTGAAGTATTCTAAAAAACAAATGCAAGAAATTAGAGGAAAGAAAATTGCTCTTATACCACAAGACCCAATGACTTCGTTGAATCCTCTTTATACTATTGGAAATCAATTGTTAGAAATAATTGAACTGCACCAAGGTCTTAAAGGTAAAGACGCATTTGAAATTGCGGTGCAGGCTTTGGAAAGAGTGAAGATACCTGATGCACGAGAAAAAATGTCAGCTTATCCTCACGAATTTTCTGGTGGAATGAAACAACGGGTTATTATTGCAATGGCGCTGGCATGTAATGCTGAGATAATTATTGCAGATGAGCCAACAACTGCATTGGATGTTACGGTTCAGGCTCAAATAATGGAAATTTTAAGAGAGATTAAAGTTAATAGTGATGTATCTATCATTTTGATTACACACGACTTGGGTGTTGTTGCTCAAAATGCTGATAAAATTGCGGTGATGTATGCCGGTCGGATTGTTGAGTTTTGTTCAAAAGAAGAATTGTTTTCTAGTCCAAAACATCCTTATACAAAAGCCCTTTTGAATGTTATTTTGGATGTGAATTCAACTGCAATAAAAACAATTGATGGACATCCTCCTGCAATTACTGATAATATTTCAGGCTGTGCATTTCATCCTAGATGTCAGAGTTGTATGGACAAGTGTACTATGCAAGAGCCTTGTTCGAGCGATGTTTCAGAAGAACATAAAGTTGCTTGTTTTTTATATTAGTTTTTTTCTAAAAATACAAAATTTTTGTTTGTAAAAACCCTAAATTTATGGTACTCTGACAGTATAAATTAATGGTCTTTTATACACGATAAAATAAATATATACTCAGTTTATTAAAAGGAGAAAAACTATGGCTGAAAAACGAGTATGGCTATTTGAAGAAGGGGATGCTTCCATGCGTAATCTTCTCGGTGGTAAAGGTGCAAACCTCGCTGAGATGACAAACCTTGGGTTGCCAGTACCTCCTGGGTTGACAATTACAACTGAAACTTGTATGGACTACATTAACCGTGGCAATAAAATGCCTTATGGTGTAATGGAAGAAGTGAAGGATGCCTTGGCTAAAGTTGAAGAAAAGGCTGGTAAGAAATTTGGTGATCCAAACAATCCATTGTTGGTTTCTGTTCGTTCTGGTGCAAGACTTTCTATGCCAGGTATGATGGAAACTATTCTGAACCTTGGTATGAATGATCAGACTGTTGAAGGTATGATTAGACTTACGAACAATCCTCGTTTTTGCTATGACTCATATAGAAGATTCTTAACTATGTTCGGCTCTGTAGCTTGGGACATTGAGAGAATGAAGTTTGAGGAATATATTGATAAAATTAAAGAAGAAAAAGGTTATAAACTTGACGTTGAACTTACTGCTGACGATTGGAAATCTTTGATAGAACCTTATAAGGCTTTGATTAAAGCTGAAACTGGAAAAGATTTTCCTCAAGATCCATATGTACAATTGGAAGAAGCTATTGAAGCTGTATTCCGCTCTTGGAATATTCCTCGTGCAGTAGCTTATAGAAACCACTACAAAATTGACCATAATTACGGTACTGCAGTAAACGTTCAAACTATGGTATTTGGCAACATGGGTGATGACTGTGCAACTGGTGTATCATTTACAAGAAACCCATCTACTGGTGAAAATACTTTCTATGGTGAGTATTTGACAAATGCACAAGGTGAAGATGTTGTTGCTGGTATTAGAACACCTCATCCTATTGCTGACCTTGAAAAAGAAATGCCAGAACAATATAAACAGTACGTTGATATTGCGAAAAAACTGGAAGCTGGTTACAAAGATGTACAAGATATGGAATTTACTATTGAAAGAGGCAAATTGTATATCTTGCAAACTAGAAACGCAAAAAGAACTGCAAAAGCTTCAGTTAGAATTGCAGTTGAAATGGCACAAGAAGGTATTATTACGAAAGAAAGAGCAATTGAGCTTGTTGATCCAAACCAATTGTATCAAGTTTTGTTGCCAGACTTTGATCCAGCTGCAAAAAAAGGTGCACACAAAATTGCACAAGGTTTAGCTGCGTCTCCAGGGGCTGCCGTTGGTAAAGTTGTATTTGATACAGAAGAGGCTGCTGAGCGTGGTAATGCTGGTGAAAAAGTTATTCTTGTTCGTTTAGAAACTTGTCCTGACGACATTCACGGTATGATTGCTTCTCAAGGTGTATTAACGCTTAGAGGTGGTATGACATCTCACGCTGCTGTAGTTGCAAAAGGTATGGGTAAACCTTGCGTAGCTGGTTGTGAAGATTTGAAAATCGACCTTAAAAATGGTACTTTAACTGATGCAAGCGGAAAAGTTTATCATAAAGATGATGTTATTTCTCTTGATGGTGGTACTGGTGAAGTGTTTGAGGGTGAAGTACATCTTGTTCCTCCAACACTTGATGAAAATTTCCAAAAACTCTTTAAATGGGTTAATAAAATTAAATTGTTAAGCGTTCGTGCTAACGCTGATACACCTGCAGACGTTGCCAAAGCCATCGAGCTTGGTGCAGAAGGTGTTGGTCTATGTAGAACAGAACACATGTTTATGGATCCTGAAAGATTACCTTGGGTTCAAAAAATGATTATTGCAGAAACAACAGAACAAAGAAAAGAAGCTTTAAATCACTTGTTGCCAATGCAATATCAAGATTTCTATGATATGTTTAAAGCTCTAGGTGACAAACCTATGACAATTAGACTTCTTGACCCACCACTACATGAATTCTTACCATCAAAAGAAGAGTTGATTGCGACAGTTGCTACTAAAAAAGCATTAAATCAGGATTATGAAAAAGACGAAGAAATGCTACACTTGGTAGAAAAAATGTCAGAATCTAACCCTATGATGGGTCTTCGTGGTTGCCGTTTGGGATTGACTTATCCTGAAATTAATGAAATGCAAGTAAGAGCTATTTTCTATGCTGCTTGTGATTTGAAAAAAGAAGGCATTGATGTAAAACCAGAAGTTATGATTCCACTTGTTGGACATGTAAATGAGCTGAAAGAAGCTAAAGCCGTTGCTGAGCGTGTAGCAAAAGAAGTAATGGCCGAAAAGCAAGTCTGTGTTGATTATATGATTGGTACAATGATTGAGATTCCTCGTGCTGCATTGACAGCTGATCAAATTGCAGAACACGCTGAGTTCTTCTCATTTGGTACAAATGATTTGACACAAATGACATTTGGTTATTCTAGAGATGATGCTGAAGGTAAATTTTTACAAAAATATGTAGAAAACAAAATTCTTCCAGCAAACCCATTCTCTACATTAGACCAAGAAGGTGTTGGTCAATTGATGAAAATTGCTTTAGATAAAGCAGCTCCAGTTAGACCTCACTTGAAACGAGGTATTTGTGGTGAACACGGTGGAGATCCAGCATCTGTTAAATTCTGTCACAGAATTGGGTTGAACTATGTGTCTTGTTCTCCATTCAGAGTTCCACAAGCTCGTTTGGCTGCAGCTCAAGCTGTAATTGAGTTTAAACACAGTAAAGAAGAAATTGGTACTTTGGGTTGTAAATAATTACTCTGAATATCGAAATCTTGCATTCAACAAAGTCCTTGCTATTGTTAGTAGGGACTTTGTTTTTCTATAAATTTATTAACAAATCATTGTTTAAGCGTTTTCGATATGCGAAAATGTTTTTGATGATTTAATTTGGCGAGTTAATATGGTAAGAAGATTATTAGTTGTTGATGATGATGATGAAATCAGAGACCTATTAGAGTTTGACTTGGCTCATAGTGGTTATGCTGTTGATACGGCTTGTGATGGTATGGATGGTTTAAATAAGGCCGTAACAAATAATTATGATTTAGTTTTGCTTGATGTAATGATGCCCAAAATGAATGGTTTTGATGTTTGTAAAAATTTAAGAAAGGCAAAACCTGATATTCCGGTTTTGTTGCTTACTGCCAAAGGTACAATTGCAGATAAAACGCAAGGTTTTGATTGTGGTGCAGATGATTATTTAGTTAAACCATTTGATATACAAGAGGTTTTGCTTAGAGTTAAGGCTCTTTTGCGTCGTGGTGGGGACGATACTAAAAATGAATCATCTTTTAAACAAGAAATTTTGAAGATGGGAGAAATTGAACTTTTTCCAGAATCTTTAGAAACATTAATAGAAGGAAAGAGAATAAAACTTACACCAACAGAGTTTGAGATTTTATATTGTCTGATGCAACATTTTAATGATTCAGTTTCATTGGCTGTACTATTAGATGAGGTATGGGGGTATGATTCTGACGAGGATGTTCGTATGGTTAGAGTTCATGTCGGTGGTTTGCGACAGAAAATAGAAAAAGATACAAAAAATCCGAAATACTTGCATACAGTTACGAATGTTGGTTATAAACTTACACCCATTAGTAATATTGAAGAGAATTAATTATGCCTAAAATTAGAGATGTCAGAAGATTGAAAATTGTAGAACAAATTATTGTGGTTTTACTTTTGGCGGTAATTGTTCCTACTGTTGTTAGTGCAATTATTATTAACAATATTAACCAACATTCTGTTAGGGCTGAG
>JAZSES010000012.1:0-1796 GCA_045531805.1 Candidatus Limenecus sp.
CTGCGTTGAGCGTATTTTCGGACGGACGAAGTCCGGAAAGCGAAGATAACGAGCCGACTGAGCCAAAGGCTCAAAAGGCGAGACTATATGAGCGTAAAGAAAATACAAGAAGCCGGCAGCAATTGCGACACTAGATTAGATATTCTCCAACGACCATTTTTATTGAATTTTAGCAATAGTGGAATAGTTTTTTTTTAATGATAAAATGGTTTTAAAACAAATAAGAAAAGGAATTGAGAATGTCAGAAAACAATCAAAACCAAAATGCACAAAACGCAACTCTGACTGCACCAGCATCAAATGCAATCAGAAACACAAGAATACAAAAACTTGCAGAATTGGCAGATAAAGGCATTAACCCTTATCCATATACATACGATAAAAATGCCTCTGCAAAAATGCTTCAAGAAAAATATGCAGATCTTCCTGCAGGGGAAGAAACAGAAGATGAATACCTTGTTGCTGGCCGTGTAATGGCTATGAGAAACACAGGTATGTTCATTGACCTTATGGACGCAACTGGAAAAATCCAAATTTTCTCACACAAAGAAAATATGGATGTCGAAAAATTCAAAACACTAAAACTTGTTGATATCGGTGACATCGTAGGTTTCCAAGGTACAATCAGAAGAACTCCTCGCGGAGAGCTTTCTATCAAAGCTACTGATTACAAAATTTTGTCAAAATCGTTGTTACCATTACCAGAAAAATTCCACGGCCTAACAGACGTTGAAACTCGTTACAGACAGCGTTATGTTGACCTTATCATGAACGAAGAAGTTCGTGATACATTCAGAAAAAGAAGTTTGATTATCCAAAAAATCAGAGAATACTTGGCAAAACAAGGTTTCTTGGAAGTTGAAACACCTATCTTGCAAACTACCGCATCAGGTGCAAACGCTAGACCTTTCAACACTCATCACAATGCTCTTGATATGGGACTTACATTGAGAATTGCTCTCGAGTTGTACCTAAAAAGACTTATTGTTGGTGGTGTTTCAGAAAGAATTTATGAAATAGGAAGATGTTTCAGAAACGAAGGTATCGACACTCGTCACAACCCTGAGTTTACAATGATTGAATTGTATCAAGCTTATGCTGATTACAACGATATGATGACATTGACTGAAAACATGGTTGCATATGTAGCACAAGAAGTTCTTGGCACATTGAAAATTAAGTACGGTGAAAACGAAATTGACTTAACTCCACCATGGGATAGAAAAACAATGCTTGGTTCAATCAAAGAAGCTACTGGCATAGACTTTATGGAAATCTATGACGCAAAACAAGCTATTGAAGCAGCAAAAAAACTTCATGTTGCAGTTGACGATGACATGAACTGGGGACAAGTTGTTGAAGCAGTGTTCGAAGAAAAAATCGAACCTAGCCTAATTCAACCTTGTCACATCATTGATTATCCAAGAGAAATCTCTCCATTGGCAAAAGTTCACAGAGATGATTCAAGATTGACTGAAAGATTTGAAACTCGTATCAACGGTTGGGAATTAGCAAACGCATTCTCTGAACTTACAGACCCAATCGACCAAAGAAGCAGATTTGAAGCTCAAGCTCTTGCAAAAGCTAACGGTGATGAAGAAGCTATGGAGCTTGATGAAGACTTCATTACATCTTTGGAATACGGTATGCCTCCAACAGGTGGTATGGGTATGGGTATTGACCGTTTGGTAATGCTTTTGACAAACTCTCAAACTATCAGAGATGTCATTGCGTTTCCAACAATGCGTCATTTGGATAAGTAATTTAAAATTTTTAAAACAGACCGGCAGAAGAGT
>JAZSES010000394.1:0-2804 GCA_045531805.1 Candidatus Limenecus sp.
TTGACATCATTAAACCACTTTTGCTTAACAGGATTTACATAATACTTACCTTTGTCATTTTTTCTTGTATTTAAATTAAACGTAAAATACATAGTTCCCGTATCTGGTCCTAAATTATAAATTTTATAATCAGAAAAACGCTCTTGCTCTTTAAACAAGGCTACATTGCTACCTCTCAATCCAACAGTATCAAGTTCTCCTGCTTTAAATTTAAGCAATTCATTATTCAAATCACCAACGATTAGAATGATATATTTATCCAAATACGGTAATTTTTGTCCTTTTTCATCAATAACATAATAGTTTGGATTTCTCTCATAAACCAACCTTTGAGCTGGCACATATTCTTTTAACCTAAAAGCACCACTAGTAACGAATTCTGACGGTTTTGTGTTTGAACTCCAAAATGATGCAAATGCTTTTTTACCCTGTTTTGTAACAGGTTCAAGAACATGTTTTGGAGCAATCGGAACAGACAACTGCCTCAAAAATGGTGAAAAGGGTTTTGGTGTAACAAATTTTACTGTATATTTGTCAATCTTATAAATCTTTGGCAATTCAGTACCTATATACATAGCATCTCTAGTACTAGTATTTCCAAAACCACCAAAAACTATTGTATTCCAAGTAAAATAGACATCGTCTGCCGTAATTTCTTTGCCATCTGACCATTTCAAACCATGCCTGAGTTCAATTATATAAGTTCTGTTATCTGGTAAAACATTAATTGATTTTGCCAGTTTAGGAATAACTTCTCCAGTATAAGCATCTGTCGTGACCAAACTATCGAACATCAAATCAGCTGCCATTGATGAAGTTGCATCCATTGAATTCCAAGAATTAAAAGTCTTTGGACCTTCCCCAATAGTACTAGCAACCAAAGTACCACCATACTTGCCAGCCTGGGAGCGTGAAAGAGCATAGTCTACTCCATCAATTGTCTTTGTTGATATAGGCAATGGAGAATACGCAGACTGACTAATTTCACCAATAGAATCAGAAACATCGTCTTCAGGCTTATCCACACGAATACAACTCCCCAAGCACAAGACAACAAAAATTAAACCCAAAACAACATATAAAACTTTTTTATTCATAAGAACAATTTATCACAAATTCGAAGAAAAAAGGAACTACCTAAATGGAGCAACTAAAAAGCGAAGATTTTACCCTTCGCTTTTTTTATGAGATGTCTGCAGAAAATTAGTAAGCTTCGTAATCGAAGTTACTTTAAACTATGACTCATCTGAGTCATTTTCTCCTTTTTCATCTGCTTCGGCGTTATTAGTGTCTACCTCATCTGAGTCAGCTCCATCAATTTCTGACTCTTCTTCATTACCTTCTTCGTCATATTCTTCTACATTTTCATTTCCTTCTTTTTCTTCAATGGCTTTTTTCAAGGCTTCTTGTTTTTCAGCTTCTTCTTGAGCTTCAATCTCTTCAATTTCTTCCATTGTTCTCGCTCTAATAACAGGAATATTCAACATCAAAGCAATTTCTTCACCATCGCCTTCAAGGTTTAAATCAAGAGCTTCTGTATCAATTTCTATATATTTGGAAATTACAGAAATAAGCTGTTCTCGCATTTTTTGCATAGTCGCACCATCAAGATTAGAACGGTCTTGCATCAAAACGAGTTTTAATCTATTAGACGCAGTGCTTCTTGCTGAATCTTCTTCATTTCTAGAAGTAAAGAAGTTCAAGACTTTAGTATAAAAATTTGAGAAAATATTTTCTTTCATAATGTCTTTCACTCCTTTCTACGCCTTATTTCCAAAGATTTTTTTAACCTTGGCAACAATAGCAGCAAACCCTTTTGGCTCGTTAATATCCAAGAATGGAACTTCCTCACCTTGAATACGTTTTGCAACATTCAAATAAGCCTTACCAGCCATTGAATCAGCCTCATTAACAATTGGCTCACCTTTGTTTGTTGATGTAATAATGCCTGTATCTTCTGGAATAACACCAATTAAATCACAAGACAATATATCAACAACATCCTCTACACTCATCATATCGTTTGATTGTATAAGTTTAGGACGTACTCTATTGACAAGCAATCTGTATGATTTAATTTCTTCTTTTGCTTCCAATAAACCAATTATTCTATCAGCATCTCTAACCGCTGACATTTCTGGAGTAGTAACAACAATTGCCTCACTAGCACCAGCAATAGCAGTTTTAAAACCTTCTTCAATACCTGCTGGGCAATCTACTAGAACAAAATCATAATCTTTTTTCAATTTTTCTGTAATATCTTTCAACTGCTCAGCCGTAACGGCAGACTTATCTCTAGTCTGAGCTGCTGCCAAAAGACAAAGATTAGGATTTTTCTTATCTTTAACCAACGCTTGCTTCAATTTGCAACGTTCTTCAACTACATCAACAAGAGTGTAGACTATTCTATTTTCCAAGCCCAACAACAAATCAAGGTTTCTTAACCCTATATCAGTGTCAATCAAAACAACACTAGAGCCACTTCTTGCCAACGCTGTACCAATATTAGCACTGGTAGTAGTTTTTCCTACGCCCCCTTTGCCGGAAGTAATTACGATTACTCTCCCTGTCATATTTCCGATACTCCTTTTTATTTTAATTCACTATTTATCATTAATTTTCAAAATAACTATACTTCCATTTATATTTCTTGCCTCTTCTGGAGTAAAGCTATTTGTTTTTTCTACATAAACATTTTTTATATGGTCTGGTCTTCTTGCAAAAGAATCAGCAATTCTTAATTGAATAGCATTCAATGTCAATGCACGGATTTTTGCTTTTGTATTGCCGTTGCAACCAGCATG
>JAZSES010000375.1:0-8114 GCA_045531805.1 Candidatus Limenecus sp.
TACCATCCTACACAAGCTCAAATCAATTCTTTTGGCGCTTGGCTTTGGGGTAGCCCATTCTTGACTGATATTGGTAAACTGTTCCAAAATCCGATTGATGGAGTTATTTCGCTACATAAAATATATGCTACACCCGTTGATTCAGGAAGCGGAACCATAGTAGTAGGAACGTTAGATAGCGAAGTTCCTAGTGCTACAGTTACACAACAATATGTTACTGTCAATTGTGGTAGTGTTGATTGTCAAGAAGAATTTGGTACTGTATTTGATTATCCGCCACATACAAAAGTCTCTTTGTATCTACCATTTATAGGCATAGTAGATTTGGATACTAATGATGTTATGCGTTCAACAATCAATGTTACTTATGGAGTAGATGTATTTACTGGTGCTTGTCTGGCTATGGTTGAAGTAACTAGGGATGGTAATACTGTAAACCTGTATCAATATGCGGGCGTATGCGCTGTTAGCTATCCTCTCGGAAATGTTCAACAATCTCAATTGTTTTCTGGATTGTTGGCTGTTGCTGGTGGTGTTGCCGCAAGCATTGCAAGTGGTGGTATTGCTGCACCCGCTGCTCTAGCTGTAGTTGGTGGTGCTGGTGCTGCTGCAAAATCCTCTATTGGTCGTTCTGGTGGATTTAGCGGTAATGCTGGTGCTATGGGAATTAAGAAACCGTATCTGATATTGCAAAGACCACAAACAAAAGTAGCTGAAACATTTCCTAGACTAGCGGGATATCCAACTAATAAGAGTGGCAAACTAAGTGATTTTTCTGGACAAGTAAATGTTACAAGTGTACATGTTGAGGGGATAAATGCCACCGATGCTGAATTGAAAGAAATAGAATCACTTCTAAAATCTGGCGTTCTTGTCTGATTAATCAGACAGAGAGGGGGAATCATGGAACCAGATACTTTGGCTCAACTTATTTCGAATGTTGGTTTTCCGATTGCGGCTTTCTGTGCTATGTTCTATATGTGTAACACTACTATTAAAGAAAATACAAAAGTAATCAGTGAACTGTCACACTTGATTCGTAAAGATAAAGAAGAAGAAAATGTTTAGCGAATTAGTAAATGGTATCCTACGTACCCTAAATAAATATAATGGTCGCAACCATAAAATAGATAGAATCACTCCACATTATATGGAATGGTACACATCCGCTAAAGAATGTTGTGAATCATTTATTCCTGCCAAACGTCGTGCTAGTGCCAATTACTGTATTGGTAAGGATGGTGAAATTTGGGGAAATGTTGACGAGGAAAATACTGCTTGGACTAGTGGTAGCAGGTACAATGATGGTAGAGCTATTACTATTGAATGCGCTTGTTATACAGATGATAAAAATTATGGAGTGCTACCTGATGCTACTTGGAATAGTCTCGTTAGGTTGTGCGTAGATATTTGCAAACGTTATGGTTTTAGACTTAACTATACAGGCAATGATTCTGGAAACTTGACAATGCATAAATGGTATGATGATACTGATTGTCCAGGAAAATGGTTTAGTAATCAATTCGCTAGACTTGCGAATGAAGTAAACGCTATTTTAGATGGTAAAACTCCACAGCCTTCCCCACTACCAAATCCACCATTAGTGTTTGGTGGTAGATATTTGATTAAAGTTGATGGTTTGCGTGTAAGAACTAAACCTAGTTTGGATGGTGAGATAGTTGCTCAGTATAATTGCGGTGATAGTGTCTATCTTGATGACTGGTATACTTCTAGTAATGGTTATATTTGGGGACGATATATAGGCATTCAATCTGGTAAATATAGATACATAGCAATAGGTCGTGATACTGGCAAAGTCGAACCTGATGATTATGCTGTTAGAATGAATTAAAATAAGCCCCTTGTCTGATTAATCAGACAAGGGGCGTCTGTCTGATTAATCAGACAAATATTTACCACCATTTGTGAATGCTATTCTGCAACAAGGGCAATATCTAGGCATGGCGTCGTAGAAATCGAAATCAGTAAAAACAATCATATTAGAAAAAACTGCGTTACATCTAGGACAACGATAGAAAGTGAAATTTTCGCGTTCATAGATTCGTATTGGTTTCATTATACCTTCCTTCCACACCAAATTAGATAGTTTCTAACAATCTCACCTACCTCATTGTCCTGATAAAAAATCTTATCTGTGGTATAAAATTCAACTATCTTTCTTTCTACCTCTAAATGTGGGTTAGTTATCTTTCTTCTCCAATTTGGTCTAGCGTCATATTTAGTAGAAAATATCAATTCACTATCTGGATTTTTTAATGGTGTTGTCTTTCTATGTATAAACGTGAAACACACATCATCTACTTGAACAATTTCACATTGCAACAAGTTACTATCAAACTCTATAAAGTAGGTAAACAATATATTTTTCGGTTTATATCTATAAGGACAATGTGGGTATATGTCTATTTCCCATATACCCGTAGTAATCATCTCAAGTTTTTGATTGTCGAACGCGAAATAGAAGTCTGATTTTTTGCCTTTTTCAAACGGCTTGCAATACTCAACTGCAACTTTAAGAATTTTTCCGCTTTCATGTTTAAGCTGGTATACATCTATGTCCCCTTGCTTCATATTTTTAATATGGCGTAAACCCATTTCATCAAAGTATGGGCAATATTTGTTAACTGTGTTTCCCAACATGAATATTTTTACATCATCTCGGCTTCTTATGATTGTACTTAGAGTATTCATGAATAGCACAAACTCGTCACGCAAATAACCCATACGTGTGATGAACTCGTCAAATATTACAGTCTTAACATCGGGATAACCATTACCTTTTTCATGTTCCATTTGGCTTATTGCAAAACCATACATAAATGGTGTTTTATCTGTAACTCTTTCTATGGCTCCTTTTTCATTCTCAGTATATTTACAGAGGTACCACCTAGAAGCGTAATAATATACACTGTCATATTCTCCACCCGTAGCCTTCTTAATCTCTCCGTTATCAACCAACGGATTGAAAAGACTAGCTCCTCTTTTCCCGACAAAATCCTCTTGCATTCGTCGTAAAAGTGCTGTCTGGAAACCTTTTTTAGCGTAAAGCCGTAGAGCGTAAAGTAGTGTGCTGTATGTTTTACCATTAGAACGTTCTCCTATGATAAGGTTATAATGTGCGCCCTCTGAAAGTATCGGTTGCAAATTATAATATTCCTGTTCGTTTTTCTGTTTATGTCTGCGTGGCATACATCCTCCTTGTCTGATTAATCAGACTTAGTTTGAACCTTCAAAATAAAATCTGCGTATTCTGAACCTATAGTTAAGCTATAATCAGTCGGTTCAAGATGTACACTAGATAGTTCGCTATATGCGCTAGTAACTCCTAAATAATCGGTTACTACGCCACTAGTAGGATAATCAATATATGTATGTACATTCTTGCCTGTCCAATTACTAGGTATATACATAGTATCTGCGAACTTATCAAATACGCTAATACCTGATAGCTCGCCAAATTGTAAATATTTTAAACCTATTTGTTTATTCAATCCTGCTACTGTCATTTGCATTGAACCGTTAGATTTTTTCCATAAATACCTCTTTGCTCCTAACGTCTTAAATGTTTCATAGTGTCCTTCATAATCCCATACACCTATTGGTTTTTCTATTCCCTCAATTGTTTTCGGTCTAGTTCTTTCAATGTCTATCCCATGATATCTCATAGCTGTTTCTAATTGCTTAGTAATTACTTCATTATATTTTTTAATATATTCTATGTGTCTCTCTCCATTAATCATCTTTAGAGAATCAGTGTCACTATACACATAATCTTCTTTGCATTCACAAATACCCGTGAATAGATTTCTTCTTGCGTATGCTGTTACCCAAACACCCCATGGATAGAATAGAAACCTACTTAACGCACTGTTATATTTCTGTATTGCTTCATTCAAATCTGGTTGTTCGGTTATCCATTCTCCCTCATATGTAATCGAATCTCTAACTATATCTGTTACTGCCATACCATACAAGCTGTTAAGATTTGCTTTAGCTTGCATATACTCAACCTCTCTACCTTGTACATCTTTCAATTGTGTTTTATTCTCATAAAATGTTAATATTGATTCTACAAATTCTTTAGGCAAATAACGTTTCTCATAGATTCTAAAATTAGCTACTCTAAATGTTTTCCATTCATACAACTTTTTTATAATCATAAAGTCTTGTTCTGTTATTGTAGTAGTTAGTTTATCAGCACTAACTACTCGACCATTATTTACTACTACATTACTCATGTTTCTACATCTTGAATACGATATGTAATCTTCATACATGACTTTAGGATATATTTCTATAAACTCTATATCAAACAAACAACAATACTTATCACAATAATCATTAAGTTCTTTCAAACTATGTATTTCTACTTGTCTACTTATACTCATAGGAAACTTCTCACATAACATTGTAGTAGGGTATGAACTGGTGAAATCGTAGGAGTCTACATCATGAATTGTTTTACCTGAATATAATACTGATGCATGTGTAAAACCACCTTGGAATGCTCTTCTTAGTTGTAAATATTCTTCTGGTTCTAGTGTTAGGCCATGTATGTAATCTCTATATATCCAATTCTTTTTTCTACCTTTGCGACCTGAACCTAAACAATTTCGTTTAACGTCTCTTCTAACATAGCCTGTTTTTGTATTCGGTATCTTTGTTATATCCCCTTCTGTATCTATACATTCTTGTATGTATGCCATAACGACTAACACATCGTGAACACAATAAGCCATTTCATCATTGGTTAGTGGTGTTAAACTATGTCTTATCTTGGAATAATCCAAATCACCTTCTAACTTCTTAACCTTATACTTTTGCAAGTTTTTTCCTACCATAGCCAAATTGTAACCTGATAATTGATAGCTACATCTAAATTCTATTCCTTGTTTAGTTAATACGTAATTTGGTTTCCTATCATCTATTGCAAACACTTTTTCCCATTCGAACATGTCTTTTATAAATTGAAATTCATAAGATAGATTGTGTACATACAAAACCAATATAACGTCTTTACTCAATCCTAGATACTCGACTATATAATCTAAAACGTCTCTAAATTCCTTCCATGTTCTACCTACTACACAATATCCGCCTAGGCCGAGCATCCATATATACATGCAAGCTCTTTTTTCATCATTTTCATAAAAAGAACTTACCTCGATATCGAATGCACAAGGAACATTTACATATTTGGCTCTTTGTCGCACTCCTACTAATTTGGCGGAATTGAACACCTTATATAATATCCACCATAAATCTTTCTTTGTATAAGGTGTTTCGTGTAGCTCCATTTGTCTGATTAATCAGACTAAAAGAAGTCTGATACGCTTGTGCCGAAACCGATATCTTCAAAAGCATTTTCATTTTCTATCGAAATCAACCTATCTCTAGCATCTTCAATCATTTCACGCCAACTATCGCTATCTAAATCATATTCTGGTTGACCATGTTCCAACGCTACTTCTTCAAATAATTCTTTTATCTGTGTGCTATCTAAACCTGCCAAACCATATCTTGCTATCCAACTACCTCTACGCATTTCTGCAAACATTACCCCAATATTATCAAAAGACTGTCTCAGTTGTTTATCACTGTAGTATTCTTTTCTTGCCTGATTGAATGTTTCATTAAATTCTTTACCTTGTTTTTCTGCTACACGTTTTTTAGCTTCATAATAGGATTTTGCCCTACCAGTTAAAGTGGACATTTTAGAGTTTAGAAAACCGTGCAATCTTTTAAATTCTGAACGTAGTTGACCTAATGTTTTTCCTGCTGCTCCAAATTTTCTAACTCCTGCTATAGCATCAGGATATTGTGAATTAGAGTACGAAATACCTTTTTCTTCCATTGCTTTTAGTCTTTTATTGGCTACACTAGACATTCTGGATACTATATGCGACAAATCAGTTCTGTTTGTATCATTTATCAAATCTGGAGATGTATCAATCATTTTACTAGTGGGCATATTTTTTATATAGTCTGGTACCTTCTGACGTTTAGCCATTGTAACCGACCCAACCCTTCCATTTTTCTATTGGCATCCAATCAAACAAGCCGTGTTGAATGTACCACATAAAAACTAGAGCATTCGGATTTGTTCCACGTTCAAACTTAGATACTAACTCTCTTGAAACTCCTGTTTCATTTGCTATTTGTTGTTGAGATACACCTTTTAGAAAATAACGCCGATACTCCGAACACATTGCACCCAAATAATTAGCGCTTATCATACCTATCACTCCTATACTGTGCTATAGCACCTACCAAAAGAAGAAACCCATAAATTGATATTCCGCGTAATTCCGAATCATTCATTATGTTGCCTACTACGATGCAAAATACTATATACAAGATAGATAAAAATATAGCCAACATCTTAATTCCTTCCTAACAAAAAAGCCCACGCCTAAATCATTAGACGTGGGCTCTGTCTGATTAATCAGACTAACCGATTACCTCAACAACGGTTACGCTACGCCCTGCCTTAGTGGTCGAACGCGAAAACTTCAACTTAACTCCGCCCGCTGCTTCAAGTGCCTTAGAACACGTTTCAATGTCGCCCTCGAAATTAGCCAACCAAACATTAATTATGTTCTTGAGAACGTGGCCACCAAATCCGAACTTCTTAGAATCCTCTTTAAAAGTGAATACAGGATAATTGGACGGTTCGCCTGTGTTCTGGTCAGTTCCGTTTACCATATCGAAATTAATAAGAGTGATACCATCGGGATACTTCTCAATAATCTCACCAACGGAAATTTTTTCCTTGCCTTCAATAATCGGGGAGAGGGTAGTAGCCTTGCGAGCGAGAGAAGCGAACATATTAGCCATTTTAAAACTCCTAACAATTAAATTTATTAAATCGGATTTACTTTCATTTGTCTGATTAATCAGACTTAATTTATTACGTCATTTATTTACCCTTTCTTCCGAATTTATTAATTAAATGATAGTACCAGAAAACCCGCCCTATAAATTTGAACCTCTCCCTATCTGGTACTAGTACCATTATACCACATGTGATATATGGTGTCAAGTACCAATTTTCACATTTGGTATATTGGTAATATGGTAATTTGGTAATATAGTGATATGAAAACAACACGAGGGGGATGGGGTATCTCTACCCCATCCCCTCTACTCTGCTACTTTGTAAGGTGCTTTGCGTTCTTGATGATATATGCCATCACTCGCTTAACATCCTTGTCCGTTGTCTTAGTCACATCCTCACCATTGAGGTTGAGTACAAAGCTACCATCTGCTACCCTATAGAGTGCTATGTCGAAGAGTTTCTCTGCTTTTACGCTACCAGTGGCTTTTTCGGCTTCCTTTGCTTCCTTACGTGCCTTTGCCTTTGCCTTACGCTCTTGAGCTTTTTCGTCGTGCTTGAATGCAACGTCTGCAATTTCTTTAGCCGTCATTTCAGGGCTAATTTCGCCGCTTGCATCAAGCTCTTTTACGGTTTCCGTAGGAAGAGTGACGAGCTTTTGTAGTTGCGTCATAGTGTAATCAATGTCATTATCATGGGCGATGATAGAGCGCCTATCCTCTGCGATAAGATTTGCTCCTACATTTGCCATTGCAAAGAGTTGTGCTTTCTTAACTCCGAGATACTTTGCACCATATGCTACAAACTTATCGGTAGCGGTTTTTCCGTCAAACTCTGCGCACCACTCGTCTTTATTGGCCTTAACCTCTGCTACGAGCGCGGCGATGTGGAGTGCGGCTTTACGAGCATTAAGACCCTGAATTGCAATTTCGGACGTCTTAGAACGAAGAGTGTCATTCTTGATGGTTTCGATTACAGAAATGTCGATAGCGGTATCGTTGTTGTTAGTGATGATTGCGTTAGTCATTGTCTTTACCCTTTCTTGTTTGTCTGATTAATTGGACTTGACTAGTGAGTTTGTTTTTTCCTCTCTTTCTCTCTCTCTCACTGTCTATATAATACTACCCATTACCAAATGTGTCAAGCGGTAATCTGTCTGATTAATCAGACACACAAAGTCTACACATATAAAACATGCAACTGGGTAGGGCGAATATCAAAATTTAAATCATGGCAGCCCGAGAACCCCGTGTGGGTG